>JAAEEW010000015.1 GCA_013415595.1 Methanosarcinales archaeon
GGCGCCAGGCGTGGTCCTCACAACTGCGGCCAGTGTGACTCCGAGGTGGCAAAGGCCATCAGGGAGCACGCCCTGGAGCAGGATGCCTCAGTCTTCGACCACATCGACTGCAACTGCAGGTCGGCCTGGAGGAAGGTCATCGAGCTGGAAGACCTGGCCTTTGGAGCTCCCTTGATCGATAATTGGGCCAGGATCTAAAGACCACAGCCCTTCTCCGGCGGCATGGAACCTGGGGCAGGTAGGCCCTGGTGGGGCCCCCGGGGCCGTTCGTCTTTCCGGGACCTTTGCCTCCTGGTCATTCCTTTCTTTGCCCCTCCGGGGCTCTTTCAGGTGGCCGATTGGGCTTATTGGACCTGATTGGGCCCTATTGCCAGCTGGCCTTCAGGGGGCCCCAGGGGGGTGCCAGGCGTGGATTTTCGCTGGCGGCCGCAGCGGATGAAATCTGTCATTCCGGTGCCGTCTGATTGTTCAACCGGCAGATTGCTCATAACCGTTAATGTGAAATATGGCATATGGCATATTAGATAACTGTACAAACATGTTATCTGCTAACATGCGTGAAGCTTTCATTTTTATGAGCATGCATGATCTGAAAGATAACTAAATAAAAATCAAGGCGGTAGAATGCGGATGTTCGAAAAGGTTTTAGTTCCTACAGATTTTTCAAAATATTCCATAAAAGTGCTCGAGTGTGTAGGCGGCCTTCCTGGTGTAAAGAAAGTGGTCCTTCTTCATGTGATGGCCCCTCCGGGCGATCCGGCCATGGTCTGGGATCCCGGGGCCAGGCTGAAGGAGGCCAATGCCAGGCTCGCCGAGCTGAAAGGCCTTCTGGAGGGCCAGGGCCTGGATGTGAAGACCAGATTTGAGGTCCCGTCAGGCGGTGAGGTTTGGAAGGAGATCCAGAGCGTGGCGGACGAGGAGCAGGCCTCTCTGATGGTGATGGGCGCCCGGGGCAAGGGCTTCGTGGAGGGTATATTGCTCGGAAACGTGGCCAGAAAGATCCTTCGCTATGGAAGCACGCACCTGTTGCTGATGCGCTACAAGATTCTGGAAGACGTCAAAGAGGGGCCCATGGAGGCCTTCTGCGCTCGAACCTTCTCCCGGGTCCTCTGTCCCACCGACTTTTCGGGGCCCTCTGAAGAGGCCATCTCCTTCGTCAAAGGTCTCCGGGAAGTCGACCAGATCATTTTGCAGCACGTCATCTCCCGGGGCGAGACCTCAGAGGAGATCGATGCTCACTACCAGGATGCTACATTGAAGCTAAACGCCATCAAAGAGGAGCTGGAACGTGGCGGCCATGAGGTCTCCAGCCACATCAGCGTGGGCAGCTCGGCGGAGAAAATTATCTCCCTGGCCGAGAAGGAGGACGTCTCTCTAGTGGCCATGAGCTCCCACGGCAAAGGCTGGCTAAAGCAGCTCATCGTCGGCAGCACCACCTATGACGTGGCCCGGCTGGGTTCCAGGCCGGTTCTGGTGATAAGGGCCGGCAAAGGAGATTGAAGCCTCAGGGAAAAGACCTGGCAAATAAAAATGTGGAAGCGATGCAGGTCATCGCTTCTACAGGCTCAAGCTGGGCTTGAAGGGTATGTAGAAAAACCACACGTAGTAGCCCACCATTAGGATCAGCCCTAGGGGAATGCCCAGACGGGCCCATTCCTTGCTGGTGATGCCCAGCTTGTTGGCCGAGATGATGTTCGGGATGTTGCCTGGTATCAGCATGCCGCCAGCGATCAAAAGCCCGATCAGGGCCGCGGTGATCTGAGAGATGCTCATGCTCGGGGCTATCTCTGCTGCGGTCATAGTGGCATTGTCCAAGATGGCTGAGACCATGTTCACCCAGTACAGTATCTGGGGAGGAACGGTTAGCAGGTACTTGTCGATGAGGATCTTCATCCCGCCGCCCAGGAGCAGCAGGGCCATCACAAAGACGTACACCTTCCCCGCCCTCATGACCACGTCCCTCAGCGTCTCCCTGTCCTCAACCGCCTTTATGCATTGATCTGCGGCAGACTTGCCGGTGAACAACACGCCCAGCAGGCCCATGGCCAGCACGCCCGGTATTACGTATCCTCCCAGATTGTCGAAGAGGAAGAAGAAACTGGCGTGGTAAGGCGGTCCCTGCAGTTTGGCTATGGCAATGGTGGACAGCGGCTCTCCCAGTGGAGTGAGTACTGCTCCCAGTCCGATGGAGAAACAGGCGATGATGGCGACATTGATCTTCGTCTTTCGCTCCAGAGGCATGCAGTTGACCAGCTCCACC
>JAAEEW010000126.1 GCA_013415595.1 Methanosarcinales archaeon
CTCGGTGTTAAGGCCATTCATACCTTTGGACTCTATGAAGCCTAGTGCATGATAACAAAAGTTTAAAATTTATTACGTAGCTAACAATAAAGATTGTGCCAAAGAACAATTTGTACCAGGTCCGACTTGAAAAAGAAGAGCGAGATGAACTAAATCAATATCTTCGGCGAGGCCAATCCTCCGCAAGACGTCTGACTCGAGCCAGAATATTGCTCTTAGCAGATCAGGGGCGGACTGATGGGGAGATCGTAGACGCGCTGAAAGTGAGCAAGTCTACAATAGGCCGAATAAGAAAGAGATATTGCGAGGGTGGTCTGGAATTTGCATTGAGTGAGAAACCCCGCAGCGGAGCTCCTTCTAAGATAGATGGACGGATAGAAGCACAATTGACCCTCATTGCCTGTTCTGAGCCGCCTGAAGGAAGAGCTAAATGGACCCTCCAGCTTCTGGCAGATAAGCTTGTTGAGATGGAGTTTATAGATTCCATCTCCAACATGAGCGTTCAGAGGGTATTGAAAAAAATGAAATCAAACCATGGCAAAAGATTCGATGGTGTATCGGAAAGATGACGAGCGATTTTATCTGGCACATGGAGGATGTGCTGGATGTCTACGAACAATCCTATGATCCGAAACGGCCGGTCATTTGTTTCGATGAACGGCCATGCCAGTTGATTGGTGATGCCATTATTCCGATACCTATGAAACCTGGATGTTCGACGAAAGAGCATTACGAATACATACGCAATGGCACATGCTGTATCTTTATGGCCTTTGAGCCTCGCGCGGGTAAGAGGCTGGCTTCTGTCAAGGAACACAGAACCAAGGTTGATTATGCGGATTTCATGAAAACGCTTGCTCAGCATTATGCCGAAGCTGAGTCCATTATATTGGTTCAGGATAACCTCAATACCCATACGGCGGGTTCGTTCTATGAAGCTCTACCTCCAGAGGAAGCCTTTGAATTAGCAAAGAAGTATGAATTTCATTATACTCCTAAGAAGGGAAGCTGGCTTAATATGGCAGAGATGGAACTATCCGCTCTTTCGAAGCAATGCTTGGATCGCAGGATCGGAAATATGGAGCGGCTTGGTGATGAGGTTAATGCCTGGGAGCGAGAAAGAAATGCAATTAGGGCAACAGTAAGATGGAGATTCAACAAAAATACTGCCAGAGTCAAACTTCAAAGGCATTACACTAACCTGCAAAATTAATGTTATGGTGCACTAGTTAAACCCGAATTGCCGCTAGCCGCAGGAATTTGTGTTGTAGCAGGTGAAATAATAGCATCAAAGAGCCTTCCATCAATCTCTGTTGGGCTTATGGGCTTCTTCATTGGATTTTTTATCTCCGGCGCGGCAATGATCACCAACGATTATTTTGATCTTGAAGTAGACAGGATCAACCGCCCGGATAGGCCATTTCCATCCGGTCGCATATCCTCGCTTGAGCTGGCATTCCTCGCCGGCCTATTTTCCGTCGCCGGCTTTTCAGCTGCTGCATTCTTAGGCCCTGTCGTCTTTGTTATCGCCATAGTCATGTGGATAGTGAGCAATTTATATAATTGGCGATTTAAAGAGACCGGGCTATTTGGAAACATGATGGTGGGACTCTGTCTTTCCATGCTCTTCATCTCCGGCGGAGCGGCGGTGGATAAACTGGCAAATGGCATGGTCTGGACTTTTGCCGCTCTGGTTTTTGTCTTTGACCTTGGCGAGGAGATCGCCAATGGAGCTATGGATATGGAAGGCGATGAGAAAAGATCCGTAAGGAGCATTGCCAGGATATACGGGAAAAAGCATGCTCTGCGAATCTCAGGCTTTTTATTTGCGCTGTTCGTTTTGATAAGCCTTCTTCCATTTGTAATGGATTGGCTTGGAAGCGTCTATCTCATCATTTTTATACCAATGGATCTCGCGGTTTTGCACCTGGCCATGAAGCTTATAACGAGCAATACCATAGAAGATGGCCGGGCCACAGTCCGTCAGCTTTACCTCTCAACCATGTTCTTTATCATCGCGTTTATCGCTCTGCTGGCGCTTCTCGGATAAGCCCGATTCATCCCCGGACCGGAGAGTCCATCGGCTGGCTGTCCCGGCAGCTGCAATAATCGGCGTTCCCATACACATCCCGGGCAAAGACCATGATGCCTGCCGGCCGGGACCTCATAGAAAAATGCATGAGCGCGGGATAAGGGCAAAATGGAAAAAGGGCCATCCTCAGGAGCTGAAGCCAGCATTTCTGAGTTCACGCTTCTGTCGGCCTTATCCGAGAATAGACTGCTGGCAGCCTTTGTCATAATCCTATGTCATAACCATCTTCTCCATGGCCGCGGCTGCGGGAAGCCTGGCCAGTGTGCCGGGATCGCACAGGCTGCGGAGACGATGCCCCAGAACCAGGCTCAATCGGAGAGGCTTCACTCCCCAAAGGTCTGAACAATCCACCGTTTTATCTCGTCTCTGACCTGCCGGAAGGCCTGCAGCTGCTCCTCCTGCGAGCCACTTGCCAAAGCGGGATCGGAAAAGGCTCTGTGAACGACCTCCCTTGCCCTGGGCGACCCGGCTGGGAGATCCAGATTCGTGTTGCAGATGGGACAGGCCTGTCTCGCCCGGTCGCAGACCGTGACCGCCTTGTCGAATACGATATCTTTGAATTCTTCGGCGGACTTGGAGCGCTGACCGGAGATGTCGATCCCAAGCTCCCCCATAACCTCGACTGCCCGGGGATCGACCCTGGTCGCCTCGACCCCGGCGCTGCAGGCCTCGTAGCGGTCTCCGTACATGGCCTGCAGCAGCCCTTCGGCCATCTGCGACCGGGCGGAGTTGTGGGTGCAGAGGAAGAGAACTCTCTCTTTCGCAGTTTGAGCGTTGTCTGTCATCTCAGAGTCCATTTCCCGCGATCATAGATCATTATTTTGGCCACTCCAGTCTGAACCTGGCAGCGAGGTGGAGCAAGGGGGCTGCACTGAATTGGGCATGGCACTACGTGAGTGAGAGAGGAAGGAGAGGCAGGGGAGAAAGAGGGACAGAGAAAAAGAAAGGCAGGGGAAACAGGAGAGGCAGCCAGAAGCCGCCTCCTTCATGCTTTTTTATGGAACACCCGCTGCGCCTTTCCCTCAGTCCGGGGCAGCCCCCCAATCGGATAAACGTCTCCCTTGGGTGAGAAGCCCAGGGTTTCCTTGAGGGCCTTTTCCACCATGAATCCGGTTACCTCCGGCCCTGCCTCCACGTTCACCCTCACGTCCTTCACCCCGTCGATCTCCTCGACGATGATCTGATAGTTGCTTCCCACCCCCGGAATGCCCATCAGCGTCTGCTCCACCTGCTTCGGGAAAAAGTTCACCCCTTTGACGATGATCATGTCGTCGATCCTGCCGGTTATGGGGGCGATTCGAAGATGGGTTCGACCGCACTCGCACTTCTCCCGGGATATCACCTTCGTCAGGTCGGCGGTTCGGAAACGTATGACCGGCAGCGCCTCTCTGGTCAGCGCCGTTACCACCAGCTCACCCACCTGGCCGTCCTCCACCTCCTCGCCCGTCCTGGGATCGATTACCTCCAGGATATAATGGTCTTCCCAGACGTGCAGTCCGTCGTGAGCGGAACAATCCTGTCCCAGGGTTCCCACGCCACCGGTCTCCGTCATGCCGTAGATATCGAAGACCTCTATCCCCAGCCCCTCAGAGACCCTCTTCTTCATGGACTCGGAGAAGGCCTCGGCCCCGAAGATGCCGATCTCCAGGTCGGGAAGGCTCTCCCCCATCTCCTCCATGACCTCGATGATGCGTAGCCCATAGCTGACCACGCCGGTCAGAATGCGGGCCTTCAGGTCCCGGGCCAATCTGACCTGCCTTTGCGTATTCCCGGGACCGGCGGGGATTATGAACAGGCCTGCTGCCCGGGCCCCGTGATACATGCCAAAGCCTCCGTTGAACAGGCCGAAGAGGGGAGTGATCTGAACAGCGTCCCCCTGGCTGGCTCCAGCCATGCAATAGCAGCGAGCCATGCACTCTGCCCACTGCTCCAGGTCGGCAGGGGTGTAGGGCATGATAACCGGCGTCCCGGTCGAGCCGCTGGACATGTGCATCTCCCTTATCTTATCCCGGGGAACGCAGAAGAGTGCCAGGGGATAGCTCTCTCGAAGGATCTCCTTGTTGGTCATGGGAAGCTTTCTCACGTCCTCCAGGCTCTTGATATCGTCCGGCCCGACTCCGTGGGCGTCAAAGAGGTCCCTGTAGATCCGGTTGGACCTGTAAACGTGATCGACCACCGCCTGCAGCCTCTTTTTCTGCAGCTCCTCCAGCTCCCTTCGAGGCACAGTCTCCATCGACTCATTGTAATAATTGCCCTTCATACCAAACACCTTCCCGTCTCAAAGGCTTTGAGGTTCAGATCCCTGAACTTCTCCTTCACCGAAGCCCTGATAGCCTCCTGCCAGGCATCGGAAGGCAGGTCCAGCCCCCGGGATACGGCCCCCAGCAGCACGATGTTGGCCGCCTGAATGCTTCCCAGGCTCCGGGCCACCTCTGCCGCCCGGAGATAGGCCATTCTTGGAAATGCCGCCTTGAGCCTGCTCTCCACATCCTGCGGATACCTGGCTGCGCCCATGGACACGGTCACGGGCACGATGGCCTGGGCGTTTACCACCGCCAGGCCGTCCGGGGCCAGGTAGTCGGCGAACCGGAGCGCCTCGATCTGCTCCAGGGCCCCCAGCACCTGAGCCGTCTTTCTGGCCACCAGCGGGCTATAGACCCGGGGGCCGTAGCGCACCTGGGCCACCACCGACCCGCCCCGCTGGGCCATGCCGTGCACCTCGTTGGTCTTGACCTCGTATCCGGAGATCATGGCTGCCCTGGCCAGGACCTCGCTTGCCAGCAGTATGCCCTGACCGCCCACGCCCACCAGGACCACGCTCCTTATGCTCTCGCTCATTTTCTCGCCTCCTCAGAGATGGCTCCGGCCGGACAGACCTGCTGGCACACTCCGCAGCCGGCGCAGAAGAGGGGATTGATCTCTGGAAAATCGTCCTGCAGCTCTATGGCCGGACAGGCCAGCTTGAGGCACAGCTTGCAGCCTTTGCACTCCTCCTGGTTTATCTGCCTCAAGCCGCCCACCCGCCTCCTCTCCCGCAGGGGGCATGGAGCCCGGGAGACTATGAGCGACGGAGCTCTGGCCTCGATCTCGCCGGCAATGGCCAGGGACGTCTCCTCTATATCGTAGGGATCGACCGTCAGGACCCTCTCAATGCCGCAGGCCCGGCCGATCTCCTCGATGGACAGGGCCCGGGTCTTCTCTCCGGAAAGGGTCTTTCCGGTGCCGGGGTGGTCCTGGTGGCCGGTCATGGCCGTGGTGCGGTTGTCCAGCACGATTATGGTCGATTGGCCTCGATTGTAGGCGATGTCCACAAGACCTGTGATCCCGGAATGAAAGAAGGTGGAGTCTCCCACCACGCCCACTACCCGGCGAGGCTCTCCCGCCTTCTCCAGGCCGTGGGCCATGGATACGCCGGCGCCCATGCACAGAATGCTGTCCATTCTGTCCAGGGGCTTGAAGGCTCCCAGGCTGTAGCAGCCGATATCCCCGGTGACCACCACGTCGTGCTTTCCCAGGGCATAAAAGACACCCCGGTGAGGACACCCCGGACAGAGCACCGGCGGCCGGGGCGGAAGGTCCCGGGCATAGGGCATAGGCTCGTCCATAACGGGCTCTCGCCCCTCAAACCTGGCCCGGGAGGCCTGCAGCCGGTCTGTGGATAGTTCGCCTATCCCGGGGACGAACTCCCGTCCGGCCACGGGGATGCCAAGGGACCGGACGTGCTCCTCCAGGATGCTGTCCAGCTCCTCCACCACCAGAATTCTCTCCACCCCTGATGCAAACTCCCTGATCAGCCCGTCGGGGAAGGGGTAGGAGAAGCCCAGCTTGAGAATGGAGGCCTCCGGCCAGACCTCCCGGACGTACTGGTAGGCGATGGAGGCAGTGATTATGCCCAGCTTCCGGTCGCCCCACTCCAGCCGGTTGGCCGGTGAGGCCTCCGCCTCCTTCTTCAGCAGGGCCAGCCGCTCCTCCAGCCTCTGTCTCATGGGCCTTCCCCAAACGGGGATGGGCACGAAGCGGGAGGGATTCTTGACCAGGCCAACCTTGGGGGGCACGGCCCTCTCTCCCCAGCCCACCAGGCTTCGAGAATGGCTGACCCGGGTAGTCGAGCGCAGAATGGCAGGAGTCCTGTACTTCTCAGAGATCTCCATTGCCAGCTTCAAGAAGTCGCTCGCCTCCTGGCTGTCGGAGGGCTCGAAGAGGGGCACTTTGGCAAAACGGGCGTAGTTGCGGGTGTCCTGCTCGTTCTGGGAGCTGTGCATTCCCGGATCGTCGGCCACGCAGGCCACGAAGCCCCCCTCCACGGTGATATAGGAGAGGGTCATCAGGGGGTCGGCGGCCACGTTTAGCCCCACGTGCTTCATGGTCACGATGGAGCGCGCCCCGGCCAGGGAGGCTCCCGCCGCCACCTCGAAGGCCACCTTCTCGTTGGGAGACCACTCGCAGTATACCTCCGGACCGTACTTGGCCAGGCGCTCCAGGATCTCGGTGGAGGGCGTTCCGGGATAGCCGGCCCCTACAGTCACCCCGGCCTCGTACGCCCCCCGGGCGATGGCCTCGTTCCCGGACATGAGGTGCTTCATGCCCGGGCACTCCCTGCGCAAAGCCAGCTTATTGACAATTCATTGAATCTTATTGATCGTTTATGTTCATTTTTACACATCGCAGTCAAGGGGCGATGCTGGTTTTAGGTTATAACTCTTATGGTTTGGATCTGCGGGGCCGCTCTGTGGAGAAGGTGCGTCCCCGGATATTCAATCGAGGATAAGGCTTTTAAATTAGCGGGCTTGTCGAACAAAAGTGTACATCATAGCACATATCTGGAGCTTTATACCATGAACCAAAGAAGTGCAGATCCCGGGGCTCCGGGCGGAGGGATGTGATTTTCATGCCTGCACCCTACATGATCCTGATAATATCTATCGTTGCCATGTTATGCATAACTTTTTTTGTCACTCTGAGGAGGTCCAATGCTTAACCAGCTTCTTCTCGTGGCCTATGTGGCAGTCATCGTGATTCTTTCTATCAAGCTGCGTCAGGGGACCTTCACCGGCTTTGTCCTCTCCGACAGAAACATCGCCTTTCCCTTCGTGATCGGCATTGCCTATACCGCAGCCTACTTCAGCGCCGCCTCATTTCTGGGGGGCGGGGGCTACGGCCTGGTGGCGGGCCTCCCCTGGGTGGTGTGGGCGACATTCTTCCATGTGGCCTTCGCCTGTCTGGCCTGGATGATAGCCCCCCGCATCTGGCAGATGGCCAGGCAGTACGACGCCAAGACCATTCCCCAGCTCCTGGAGCGCCGCTACAGCTCACCGGCCGGGAAGATCATCCTGGCTGTGATCATGCTCATCCTCTACGCCGTCTACCTGGTCCCCATCTTCAAGGGATGTGCCAACCTCTTCTCCGGCCTGATCGGCATAACCTACGTCCAGGGTCTGATGGTGGCCGTGGCCATAGTGGCCGTCTACTATTCCATAGGCGGACTTCCGGCCATCATCTGGATAGGCTTCATCCAGGGAGTCCTGATGATCGGAGGGGCCATCCTCCTCTATGCCGGCCTTCTCCAAGCCGGCGGGGGGCTATACGGAATCTGGGAGAACATTCCGGCAGCTGTGACCAGCATGAGCGGAAATTCGGTGCCGTGGCAAAAGACCTTCGGCCAGGCGTTCTCCATCAGCCTGGGCCTTTTAGCGCTGCCCGACCTTCTCATCATGATATTCTCCGCCAGGGACAGGAGAGTGGTGCGCTTCGCCGGCCTCTACGGGCCGCTGTCCATCGCCATTTATGCCTTTTGCATCTTCTCCCTGGGAATCCTGGCCTATGGAGCCCTGAGCCCTGAGACCCTGCAGCCATTCATCAGCAATCCCGACGGCCTGGTGCCCTTCCTGGCCATAAAGTTGCTGCCGCCGGGATTCGACGCCCTGATACTCCTTGCCGCCATCTCCGCGGCCATGTCCACCATCTCGGCGATCATTCTGGTGACCACCACCTCTCTCACTGCCGACATCCTGCGGTACTTCCGCCCCGAGACCTCCGATCAGAGGGTCCTGCTGCTGACCAGGGCAATCGGCCTGATCATCCTGGCCGTGGCGGCCGTCTCAGCGGTCAACGTTCCCCAGCAGATAGTGCCCCTGGTATCGGTGAGCATGGGGGTCATCGCCTGCTCGGTCTTCGTGCCCCTCATCTTCGGGCTGTACTGGGATCGTGGCACCTCCACCGGCTTTGTGGCCAGCCTTCTGGCCTCGTTTGGCTCCGTGGTGCTGTGGCAGTTTTACGGCAATCCCCTCATACACCCCGTCTTCGTCGGGCTGTTCTGCGGGACCGTGGCCTACCTGGGAGGAAGCCTGGCCACCGCCCAAACGGCAGGCAGGCCCAAGACTGAGAAGTCCAGAGCCGGCTAGGGCAGAATAGACCAGCCTGGCAGGTCTGGCCCCCCCGGGTCGGGGGCCCGACTGCTATTTTTGCATGGGGTCACTGGCGGACATGAGGAAGACATGGGAAGGCCACGGAGTGAGGGTTGCCCTGGACTCAGGAGACGGCTCAATGAATCCTGCTCCGGCAAAATATCGATCCAGTATTCCTGTGGCCGCTTACCATAATCCCTTTCCTGCACCATCAGACAGCCTTATTCCCTCAGGATATTGATGATACTCCCTGTAGAAAAACTGGCGCAGAGCGTCGTCTTTCAGCCAGGACAGCTCTTTTTCATCGGTTTTCAGGATTTCCCGGGCATTTTGTTGCCAATCTTGCAGATTGATGGCATTTTCGCCCATCTTTTCCAGCTGCTGCAGCCGGGTTGAGTAGAGAGGGCCCCTGGAGACCTCGATCGTGCCTTCATGTCGGCCATGCTGGAACCATCGCACCACATCCGGCCATTTCATCATCAGCACCACCCATCTTTGAAGCTGGTCCAGAGATACCGCATCCAGTTCCCGGGCCAGCCTTGCCCACCTGAGAAAATACTGGAATCGAAAGGCATTTATGAAGCGCTTGATGTCCCGGGGGTTGTCCGAAAATTCGTATGCCGATTTGCTGATCAGGCCGCAGAGTTCCTCATTTTCGTCGTTGAACGTCTTGATGCCCCGGTCAAGATTCTCCAGAACGACAGAGGTTCTGAGCTCCTCTCTCAGCTGGAACAGTTGGCCATTCGATATTTGCTTTTGCCCCGCCATGCCAGCAGTCCCGCTCTCCACGCTCTTCAGGTCGTGTACCTTTGGTAAAATCTCCTTTGCCAGCCGGGATACTTCAGGATCCAGCTCCCGTTTCTTGCTATTACTTAATATTGAATTCATATAACGACCCAGGTCTGCAGATTCCGCTGGCGGTATGATGAAGGGAAGCTGCACAAACTTGTCCATGAAGCGCCAGCCTATGGGCACAGTGGCATCCAGGGGAAGGTAGGACAGGACCTGAGCATGGGCGGATTTCAGGGCTGCAGCCACCATTTCCGTATCCATTCCGATGACGAACATGCATTCTGGAAAATCCCCTGCCAGGAACAGGTTTATGCCTTCTATCACGTCTGAGATCTTCTGGGGCAGGCATCTATCCAGATCATCGATGAAAACCACGATTGGTCGGTGTTCTTTTGGAATGCTCTCGAAGACCAGACGCAGATCTGCTTCAACCTGATGTATGAATCCCAGCTCAGAGCGGTAGTCGGGCATCTGCAAGTACTGGCTCAGGCTTACTGCTGCAGGCTCTCCCTCCACCATCCTCCTGGCCTCGTCGAACTTGGCCTTGACCGAAAATCCCCCGCCCAGAACGGACAGCATTATGCCCAGTCCTCCGATGCCTTCCATCAGCCCGGCTGAACTCGACCACTCCTTCAGGGTGATGCCAATAGAGGTCAGCAAAAGAAGGAATGAGCCCACCAGCCAGGGCAGAGAATTTTGCCAGGTGTAGTTCAATATCCGTTCGTGAACCTGTTGTCGAATTTTGTCTGCATCGATCCGTTTGAGGTTGAGGCGCAGCCAGAAGGTCTCCCGTTCCACCGGGGTCAGTCGTGCTGACACCTGGTGGATAATGGCATCGGCCAGACCTGCCCACACCTCTCTGGTGCTCTGGTACTTCCAGGCATTGAACCATATCGTCAATTTGTGAGGTTTTTCCTCATCTGCCGGTGCGATCCTGGCCTGGGGCAGATCCTGAGTTTTTTTGTTGTCCTTCCAGTATTTGATATCCTTCAGGACCTCCCCGATGCTGATGAAGCCCATGGGGACCGGATCACTCTGCATGATGTCTTGGATGGCTGTTGGGTCCAGGTGTCTTTGAATCATCCTCATCAGTGAGGTCTTGCCCCCGCCCCAGGGAGCCTGGATGCTAATGGTCAGAGGACAAAGGGTCTCTTTGTGGGTCATGAAACGATAGATGGCGAAGGCGTAGGCCCGGTATCCCAAAGTATCCTCCAGGGTCCAGCGATCGGTGGCGATATGGGCAGACGGTCCCTGGTCAGAACTTATCATCCGGGGTTCGATCTTGAATTTATTAAGATGTTCCTTCTTCCAGTGATCAATCTCTTCCGGGTGCATCAGGCTCATTTGAGAAAGGAAGGCATTGGACCAATCAATATCCCTGAAGCCCATTTGATCCAGGTCGAATTTGTGGCCGGCTGGATCGTAGATATAGGCGGCCATGAGGTGGCGCACATCCAAATCCTCATCCCCATGGCCCCGGAGTCCCTCTGCTATGCCTAGAAGGCTCTGGCTGGAGCTGCTAAGCCTGATTTGCTCGTTTGAGATATCCTGCAGCCGGGAGTCGTCCTTTACCTTTTTCAGGACATCCCAGCTCACTTTATGCTCTGCCATCCTCCTGGAAAGATCGACTCTGGCCTCCATCACATAGCTCTGAAACCATTTTGACAGTCGGTCCTGGCTGGAGAGGAAGGCAAACAGCATCGAAGTAAATGTGAGATCTACGGTGTCCTCATAGAAGCTATTGATGAGCACTGCGTGCTTCAGCAGCAGCTCCAGCTCCGGCGTGTATTTCGTCCTGGTTACCTCTGAAACTTCTGAAACCCGAGCCGATGAAATCGAATCCTCGACGGAGGGAGAGTCGTCATATCCTTTCGGCATATCATCCATCCCCCTGGGCACATGCAAATTTATATAGAATCTTATTATAGATTGTAGTGTTCGCCAGGCACTATAGAATGTTCCGAATTCTATATTCATTCTTCTGTAGCTAAATACTTTCTGCCAGTAAAATGGACAGACTGACTTCCATGTAGAATGTGAGCAGATATATTTCCGGTTTCAGAGGACCATCCGGAAGCAGTTGCATCAACCTTTTACCTCAGCCGGCCATATTCCCGTCCATGGACTACCTATCCAGCGGCTTTTCCAGGGTGGACAGCTCGGAAGATCCTGCTGTCTTTTTGTCCTGTCTTCAGACTCTGTGCTCCCTGCCTTATTTCCAGAGCTACAAAAAGAAGAGCCTCCAGCTCCTGAATCCGGGGCCGGGGTCCAGAATCCTGGAGATAGGCTCTGGACTGGGGCAGGATGCCGCATCCTTGGCCCGGATGGTGGGCCGGTCCGGGATGGTGGCGGCCATAGACTCCAGCAGAAAGATGATAGAAGCGGCAGGCAAAGGCTTCAAAAATGCAGAGTCCATCCGCTGCTGCCTGGCTGACGCCTGCAACCTTCCCCTCTGCGATGGGGCCTTTGACGGAGCCAGAGCCGACCGGGTATTGCAGCACATACCCGATCCCGAAAGAGCCTTCTCCGAGATGGTCCGGACGGTCAGGGACAGCGGCCGCCTGGTGGTCTACGAGCCCGACTGGGGGACGTTCATCATCAGCCCCGGCAAAAAGGAGATTTGCCGCACCATGACCCAGCTCTTTGGTGACACCTTCCCCAGCGGCTGGATCGGCCGCCAGCTTCCAGGCTTATTCCGGGAGGAGGGCCTGAAAAATATCCGGATCAGGGCGGAGACCTTCCATACCGGTGACCTCCATCTGGCCATCCGGGTCTTCGATCTGGTCAACAACGCCCACCGGGCAGGACAGATGGGCCTTGTCTCCCCGGGCCAGGCCGAGGGCAGGCTGGATGAGCTGAGAAGGGCCCATGAGAGGGGCCGCTTTTTCTGTTCGTATACCGGCTTTCTGGTCTGCGGGGAGAAGCCCGGGAGGCAAACACCTTTCCCGCAGGAATAGCAGGATGATAGCGGTTTATGACGGCGTCGTAAACCTGATGATGTCATGGCCGGTTGGTGTCATGGTCATGATGAGGTCATGGGACTTATGGTGTCATGGCCCGATGATGTCCCGGCCCTTGCCCATTTGCTGATGGCCACGGTGCCTTGTTCCCGACGGCGTCCCGGCCCGGCAGGTCAGAGCATGCTCTCTTCCTCAAACGCCCCTGCCGCCCGGGAGAGCCCCCATCTATTCCAAATTGCTGACCTCATATCTAATCATAAAAGCTCCGCCCAATTCTGATTTTTACAGCTATCTTCTCAAATAATTCCATATAATCCTCCGGCCATGCCATGGCGCGGAGGTGCAACAGGACCAGGACGGAGCAAGATTTTTCAAAAGTCCTTTCAGGCGCCGGACGCCCAACCGTCCAGCACCTGGATCGAATAGAATCGAGAGAATGAGATCCTTCGAGAAGGATCGACCTGAAGGAAGTCTAACATCAACATAGTCAGGTTAGGATGAGGCAAATTGCAATTTACGGCAAGGGCGGCATTGGAAAGTCGACCACTACCCAGAATCTGACGGCAGCTCTCTCCACCATGAACAAGAAGATCATGCAGATCGGCTGCGATCCCAAGGCCGATTCGGTCAAGATGCTCATGAACGGTAGAAGACAGCCTACGGTCCTGGACACCCTGCGAAAAGACGGAGACGTGAAGCTGGAAGACGTGATGAAGACAGGCTTTGGAGGCATTCGCTGCGTCGAATCCGGAGGCCCGGAGCCGGGAGTAGGCTGCGCCGGCCGGGGGATCATCACCTCCATCGGCCTGCTGGAGAACCTGGGGGCCTACACCGACGACCTGGACTACGTCTTCTACGACGTCCTGGGAGACGTGGTGTGCGGCGGCTTCGCCATGCCCATCAGAGAGGGGAAGGCACAGGAGATCTACATCGTGGCCTCCGGGGAGATGATGGCCCTCTACGCAGCCAACAACATCTGCCGGGGCATTCAGAAGTTCGCCGAGTCCGGCGGCACCCGCCTGGGAGGAATCATCTGCAACTCCCGCCGGGTGGACCGGGAGGAAGATCTGGTATCAGCCTTTGCCGAGAAGATCGGCAGCCAGATGATCAAGTTCGTCCCCCGGGACAATATCGTGCACCAGGCGGAGATCCACAAACAGACGGTGATTCAGTACGCTCCGGACTCCGACCAGGCCAAAGCATACCTGGCTCTGGCTAAAGCCGTGGACGAAAACGAGATGTTCGTCATCCCGAGACCCATGGAGTACGAAGAGCTGGAGCAGGTCATGATGGAGTGGGGGGTTGTGGAATGAAGATGATAAGAGCCATCATTCGACCGGAGAGGGCAGACACGGTGGCCGACAGCCTGTCAGAGGGCGGCTTTTTCGCCCTGACCAGGCTGGACGTCTTTGGCCGCGGCAAACAGATGGGCATCAAAGTGGGAAACGTGGTCTACGACTCCCTTCCCAAGACCGAGCTGATGATGGTGGTGGAGGACGACCTGCTTGAGAAGGCGGTCTCCATCATCCAGGAGAGCGCCAGGACCGGAAATATCGGAGACGGCAAGATCTTCGTCACCCCGGTGGAAGAGAGCTACACCATCCGCACCGGAGAGCGAGGCCTGTAGATGAAAGAAGTCCTGGCCATACTGCAGATGAACAAGATGGAGGAGACCAAGAACGCCCTCCAGGTCATCGGAGTCCCGTCCTTTACCGCCTACAAGGTTGCCGGCCGGGGCAAGCAAAAGGGCCTGCAGGTGGCATATCCCACGCCCCTGGAGGCCGGCGGACGAAAGATGAGCTACATTCCCCAGAGGATGATCTCGGTGGTGGTGGAGGACGAGTTTGTCCCGGCAGTGGTGGCCGTCATCACCAGGATCAACCGCACCGGCAACTTCGGCGACGGCAGAATATTCGTCTGCCCGGTGGAAGAGGCCATCCGAATCAGAACGGGAGAGCACGGAGTGGAGGCAGTATCATGAGCGAGACAGAGAGGGAGCCGGTCAACATCGATCTCAGCAAAAAGACCGTGGAGAGCCTGCTTGAGGAATACCCGGAGAAGACGGCCCAGGTTCGCCAGAAGCACATAGTGGTCAAGGACGCCTGCTCTCTGGAACAGAAGATCGAGGCCAACGACCGGTCCATCCCCGGCATCCTGACCAACCGGGGCTGTGCCTTTGCCGGAGCCAAGGGCGTGGTCTTCGGCCCGGTCAAGGATATCCTGCACATCATCCACGGCCCCATAGGCTGCGCCTATTACACCTGGGGGTCTCGCAGAAACCTGGCCCGGCGGGAAGAGGGACAGGACAACTACCTGGCGTATTCGCTATGCACCGACGTGAAGGAGACGGATATCGTCTTTGGGGCGGAGAAGAAGCTGGCCTCGGCCATCCGTGAGGCCTACTCCATCTTCAAGCCGGAATGCATCTCCGTCTTCTGCACCTGCCCCATCGGTCTGATAGGGGACGACATCGAGTCGGTCTGCAAGAAGGCGGAGGAGGATCTCCGCATCAAGGTGATACCGGTGCGCTGTGAGGGCTACCGGGGAGTGAGCCAGTCTGCCGGCCACCACATCGCCTCCAACTCCCTGATGGAGCACCTCATAGGAACCGAGGAGAAGGAGGACTGCGGGCCCTTCGACGTCAACGTGTTTGGAGAGTACAACATCGGCGGAGACTACTGGGTGATCAGGGACCTCCTGGAGAGGATAGGATTCCGGGTGGTCAGCCCTTTCACCGGGGACGCCTCCTTCCACGACATCGCCCGGGCCCACCGGGCCAGGCTGAACATCCTGCTCTGCCACCGGTCCATAAACTACACCAACCGGATGATGTTTCTAATGTACTAGTACATCTTAGCA
>JAAEEW010000127.1 GCA_013415595.1 Methanosarcinales archaeon
ATCCTGAAGGACCTGGACCGCCTGCGAAGGATAATGAACGACCAGGACCGGCCGGTGCAGATCGTCTTCGCCGGCAAGGCCCATCCCGCGGACGACGCCGGCAAGCAGATCATCCAGGAGGTATTCAGCGCCGCCCGGGACCCGGGCTTCGGCGGCCGGCTGGCCTTCGTGGAGGATTTCGACGAGCAGCTGGCCCAGTACATGGTCCACGGGGTGGACCTGTGGCTGAACAACCCCCTGCCGCCCCTGGAGGCCTGCGGGACCAGCGGCATGAAGGCCACCATGAACGGGGTCCCCCAGCTCAGCATACTGGACGGCTGGTGGATCGAGGGGTTCAACGGCAGGAACGGCTGGGCGTTAGCCGGGTCGGAGGGCTCGGACAGAGACCAATGGGACTCGGCCCAGATCTACAGGATCCTGGAGGAGGAGGTCATCCCCCGCTACTATGCGGTGAACAACAGCAACGGCATCCCCCATGAATGGGTGTGGGTGATGAAGGAGGCCATCAAGCGCTCCGGCTCGGAGTTCTGCACCCGGCGGATGGTGAAGGAGTACGCCACCAAGTTCTACCAGCCGGCCCTGCACTCGGCGGAGGAGATGCTGCGATCCGCCGTTCCCAGGTCCGCTCCCGGCTCCGCCCCTGCTCTCGAGGGCTGAAAGAGAGCACGAAGGTCTGAAAGGGTATCAGTCCGAGAGGGGCGGTCTGAAGGGGGCAGTCTGGGGTGGCAAACTGAAGAGTGTTAATTTCATAAGTCAGTAAGGCCCATCTTGAGGGCTGATGACTCCTTCTCCAGAATCGATCTTAGCCTATCATCAGGCCACCAAGCATCATCCCGGGATGTACGCCCCCGGCCCGGGCGGCCTGGACTGGTCCAACCAGCCCCACCCCTTCCGCCGCTACCGGGGAGCTTTGGAGATCCCCCTTTCCAGGGAAGCGGACGACCAGGTCACCTACCACCAGGCCCTCTTCGGCCTGGTCCCCCCGCAGCCCCTGAACCCCGGATTCATCTCCCGGCTTTTCTTCCACAGCCTGGCCCTCTCCGCCAGGAAGAGCTTTGCCGGCAGCACCTGGGCCCTGCGGGTCAATCCCTCCAGCGGAAACCTGCACCCCACCGAGGCCTACCTGGCCTGCGGTCCGGTGGAAGGCCTGACGGATGCTCCCTCCATCAGCCATTACCAGCCCGCGGAGCATGCCCTGGAGGTGCGGTCCGCGCCCACCCCGGAGCAGTGGAGGACGATATGCGGAGGCCGGGAGGAGGGAATCATGATCGGCCTGTCCTCCATTCCCTGGAGAGAGTCCTGGAAGTACGGGGAGAGGGCCTACCGCTACTGTCAGCTCGACCTGGGCCACGCCCTGGCTGCGCTGAGCCTGGCCGGGGCGGGCCTGGGCTGGAGGGCAGAACTCCTGGATAATTTCGCCACCAGGGATCTGGATGAGCTGATGGGCCTGCACGTCCAGGGCCCGGAGGCCGAGCGGGGGGAGTGCATGCTCTACCTGGGCCCCCCGGACAGGGCCTCTGGAGAGGACCGCCCGGCCAGGGTCCCCATCCCCGCAATGTCCTGGCAGGGACGGCCCAACGTCCTGAGCGGCGCCCACGTGCGCTGGCCCCTGGTGGAGAGGGCCTTTGAGGCTGCAGGAAAGCCGGCGACGGAGACGAAGAGGGAGATGAAAATGGAGATGGAGACCGGGGCCCGGGAGGGAGGGAGAGACGACCCGGTGGCCCCGCGCCGGGCAGGGGTGACGGCGGAACGGTTCCGGCCAGGGACAGAGACCCTTCGAGAGATCGTCCGCTCCCGGCGAAGCGCCCAGGCCATGGACGGCAGGACGGCCATCTCCCGGGATCAATTCTGCCGCATGATGGCCCTGACCTCACCTCGCGACCTGGCAGCCTTCCCCCTCCTCCCCTGGAGGCCCCAGGTCCACCTGGCCCTCTTCGTGCACCGGGTGGAGGGCCTGGAGCAGGGGCTGTATCTGCTGGTCAGGGACCGGGTGCAGGAAGGAAGCCTGAGGAGGAGGCTCTCATCGCACTTCCTGTGGGAGCGCCCCCCGGGGGTGCCGGAGGACCTGGACCTCCACCTCCTGGCCCGGGGAGACTTCCGGGAGACGGCCATGAGGCTGTCCTGCAACCAGCCCATCGCCTCTGACGGCTGTTTCTCCCTGGCCATGCTGGCAGAGTTCCGCCGCCCCCTGCAGGAATGGGGGCCCTGGTTCTATCCCCGCCTGTTCTGGGAGTGCGGCATGATCGGGCAGGTGCTCTACCTGGAGGCCACCCTGGCAGGCCTGCGGGGTTGCGGGATCGGCTGCTTCTTCGACGACCTGGCCCACCGGATGCTGGAACTGGAGGGACTGGAGTATCAGGATCTGTACCACTTCACCGTCGGCGGGGCGGTGGAAGACCAGAGGCTCTCCACCCTCAACCCTTACGAATAGGATTTTTGGCTGACGATATGCCCCCGATGGATTGCCTGCCGCTGAAGCGTTGCCCGCGAAACGCTTCCTGAGGAGACGCTGCACAGGAGACACAAAGCCGATGTGCTCCATTTGGGAGGCGTGCTGATCGGAGATTAGCACTAATAAATGGTATCGATTCAAAATTTTTAAATATAGGAAAGATAAATTTAGATTGGGGGAATATTATGAAGACGAATATCTTCGTAATGTTACTTCTGGTTGCCGCTCTGGCCATAGCCACGGCATCCGCTGAAGTAATGGACGAAAATGAAGAAGGGAGCGTGGCTCCGGAAGGAGCTGCGGTTATTGATGAAAATGCGACGGACGGGGCTATGTCAGCAGCCGAGGAGATGGAAGAATCGGACTGCATGGCAGCAGCCGACGAGTTCATGATGTCCCTTCCGGATAGCGGATTTTATTTGATGGAAGTGGAGGATCTCATAGCCATGGTCGAGGCCGAGGATGAAGGCTTCATGATCCTGGACGTGAGGCCTGCTGATTCGTACGCAGCAGGGTATATCCCCGGCTCTGTCAACATTCCCGATCCGGAACTGATAGCCAGGATGGACGAGGTTCCTGCGGACAAGATGATAGCCGTCGTATGTCAGCTTGACACCAACTCCGCCTTCGCGGTGGCCATGCTCCGGGTCTTTGGGGACCGCGACGCCTGGATCGTCAATGGAGGTGTGACCGCCTGGGAAGATGCTGGAAAGGAACTAGAGGTACCTGAAGTGGCCTGAATGAAATTCTCTTTTCATTCACCCTCCTTTTTTTTCCTCTTCCTGAGCTTCGCCGCGAACGCCCGGGCGGGGGCGACAATTGATCCGGCAGCGCCGTCCCGGCGGGACGGGGAGATTTTGGCATTTTCTGCAATTCCCTTCATCTCCCTGAAAAATGGCTTCACAGCCGCACCTTTTGCCGCTTCACATGATGCTCATTTCAAACTGCGCCGGCATCTATAGGATTCATGTAACTTCTAGCTGAAATATACATAAAAACAGTCCTTTTATGCCCCGCCCGCCTCCAGGGGCTTGGAGGAATCACAATCCGATCCATTGCACTCATCATATTCATGGCCCTGCTGGCCCTGTGCGGCGGCTCCCTGGCCATGGGCGGCGCTCAATACGCTGCTGAACATCCAATTTACCCTCACGAATATCCCATGAGCTACCCGGGAAGCGAGCACGACCGCCCGCCAGCGGGAGAGTCGGCCTTCTTCACCAAGGATCAGCCCCGGGAGTACGGCACCCTGGTAGACCTGGGGCCGGCAGATCCCGGCTACATCGGAGAGGTCCTGGCGGACGTCCCCGGCGAGAACGGCCTGTGGATAGCTGACGGCTACGGCCAGGAGAGAAGGGTCAACCTCAACGTTCCGGTAGACAGCTGGGCCAACCAGGAGATAATACCGTCCCACGAGGGCGATATGACGGTCTACTACCGCTATCCCACCGGCGAGATCAAGAGCTACAACATGGGATACGTCCGTCCCCACCACAGGTACTGGATGTGGTTCTACGGTGACGTCCCCGGAACCTACCAGGTCTGGTACACCATCGGCGGCGTCTACACCAGCAACTACATCTGGTATCACCTGTGGAACGACTGGCCCTGGTGGTACGGCGGCTACACCTACACCTACTACACCACGCCGACGTACGACTGGGTGTATTACGAGAACCCCTACTACTACTATCCAGTGGTCTACAGCCCGGTGACCTACTACACCCCGGGATACGTGGTCTATGATGGCGGATACAGCATGAGCAGCTCCATGACCAGCTCCATGAGCACCTCCCTGACCGGCAACTTCGTGGGCTCCATGAGTAGCAGCATGACCAGCTCCATGAACGTCAACGTCTGAACGGAGCAGGAGACGATTGAGGCCCCGGCGGCAGGAACGGCTATAAAAAAGCCCTGCCCCGGGCTCCAGGATCAGGTGGTCTGGCCTTGCCAGAACCGGACGACAGAAGGAAGAGCCGGGCCAGATGATGAATAGGCGCCCTTGATGGGGCGTCCTTGATGGAAGGGCCCCGCCTGCCCACAGGGACAGCGGGCGAATCAGGGAGGGGGCGCAGCCTTTAGCCCCCCTCCCGGCCACTTTCGTTTTTTTCGATTTTATAATTCTCCCTGCCCGGGAGCCAGAGGCCGGATCCGACCTAACCGGGATAGACCGATGTTAGCCGGGATAGACCGGTGGGCTGGCCGGAGGCTGGGCCAGGCTGATGCAAACCTCGTTGCTGATGACGCATTTTGTGGTGTTGTTCTTGGGATCGAAGATCACCTTTCCGCATGCTGTGGCGATGTTGCACAGCCGGCACTGGCAGTTGGTGCACCCGGTGCACTGGTGGCTGGAGGTGAGCTGTGTGGAATGATCCTCTCCAGGGTCCAGGTCCAGGTTCTCTTCGATTATGCCCAGATTGGAGTCGGTGACGGTTACGTTCTCCATGGGGTAGTCGCCGCTGTTGGTCACGGTGAACGTGTACTGCACCGGCGACCCGGCCGGCGCCGAGGTTTGGTCCACCGACTTGACCAGAGTGAATTGCTGGTCCTGGCAGCCGGTGTTCATGAGCTGGATGAAGCTCTGAATCAGCGCCGCCTCCCTCCTGGTCAGGTCTTCGTAGCTGGCCATGAACTCCAGCCAGGCCTGGTATTCCGGATTTTCCGGATTGTTCAAGTACTGCTGACGGCCCAGCCAGGCCTCAAATCTGGAGATCAGGCTCTGCTCCTCATTCAAGCGGTCCTCAAAGCGGCCCAGGATCTGCTCCTGGGCCTCCGAATCCAGCTTGCACCAGGCCCTGGTCAGAAGATCCTGGTTGCTGGTGAGGGCTACAGCCTCCCTCCTCACCAGGTCCTCAAAGCTGGCGGTGAGCTTGATCCGGTCCTCAGCGGGTATGTCGTTCCAGTGACATTTTACGATATCCTCGAATCCGCCCACCCCCATGAGCTGCCGCTCTGCCAGGTCGTCGAAGCTCTTCAGGAAGTCGATGCTGGACTGCTCGTCCAGGCTGCTGTTTCTGAGCAGGCTCTCGAAGCTGGAGATGATGAACGTCTGGCCCCGGAGCAGCTCCTCCAGGCTGTCCAGCTCAAAGACCGCCACCGGCCAGGCGTAGGCCCTGTCGCCGTCCACGGTATAGACGCACTCCGACGGGCAGGAGCCCTGGACGGCAACGTCATTGGTGTGGGTCAGGCCGCAGACGTCGATGAAAGAGGCGTGGACCTCCGCCGACCAGGCATTCAGCCCCACCGGGATGTCCTGGCCGGTCCAGACGATGGTGGTCCAGTTGGGATAGGGGGAATTGTAGATCATCGATCCGCTGGAGGCCGTGACATCGGTAAATCCGTCACCCAGAACGTCGGTGACGGTGACGTTCTCTGAGGTCTCCGTGCCGTTGTTGTCGATGGATATGGTCCAGGAGGCCGGCCCGGCCAGCTGAACCTCCGGCTCCTTATGTACGGATAGCTAGCCCTTCCAGGGAGTGACCTTTCGATCGTCCTCTGCAGACAGGTCATGGTCGCAGGAGTCGGTGAAGTTCATGGTGACGTTGTTCCAGCCGGCAGTCACCGTCTGGCAGCAGTCGGGGCAGTTGACGGCTTTGAACCTGATGGTGATGGTCTCCCCGGGATTGACCTGGTCTATATTGTCAAAATCCCACAGCAACGTGCGGTTGATGGAGGTGTAGTCGGTAGGCTCGTCGACGAATGTGGCCTGGTGAACCGGATCGGTGCTGGTGATATCCGCAGTCAGAGGAGCGTAGAGGAAGCCCACGGGCAGCTCATCGGTTATGTTGGTGAAGTAGGCCGTGGATCCTTCGTTGCTGACGGTTATGGTGAAGTCGCCCCCGCAGGTGTCAAGCTGGCTCAGATCTCCCTGGCCGATGGATACGGCGATATCGGGAACCGTCTTCAGCTCTGCCCGGGCCTCCTCCGTGTCCAGGCAGCAGCCCCAGGTCGCCCAGGCCCGGTCGTAGGTGGCAGACGCGCAGCTCTCCACGGTGCCGTTGAGCCTCACCGTCACCGTTTCGCCTAATGCAATATCGCCCACATCCCACACAAAAGGATATGCTTCAGTCCCGGCCCCGGAATCGTATGGGGGAGTGGAGTCGGCAGAGCCGACGTTTTCCGGAAGCACGTCGTAGAGCTCAACGTTCCTGGCCACGTAGTTGCCGTCGTTTTGCAGGGTGATGGTCCAGCCGATGTTGTCGTCGGAGTCTGCAGCCTGGCTGACGGGAGTCTTGGATACGATCAGATGGGGCTCATACTTCTGAACCGGCATCTGTCTGCTCACTGTTGGCCCTGCCCTGCCACAGGGCTCCTTGTAGTCGATATTCACCCTGGACGGGCCGCCCACAAACTCACAGGGGTCCTCCGTCACTTTAGCCTTGAACTCGATGATCACATTGGCTCCCACCTTCCAGCCGGTATCGTTGTCGAATTTCCAGGTGATCTTGTCTCCGGAGATGGTGGTGGAGGTGGGACTCTCGCCCGTTATCACCGGGGTGCCGCTGAAGGTGAGTCCCGGGGGAAGGGTCTCTTCCACCGTGACGTTGTAAATGACCGAGCCCACGTTCCTGATCTCGATCAGGAAGTCGGCATCCTCTCCGCAGTCGTCCACCTTTTCTGCGATATGTCTTGCCACCACCAGCCTCGGCATCACCAGCTCGACCGTGGAGGAATCGCTGAGCTCCTGACAGGGAGAATCCCCGGCACAGCGGATGGTGGCCGAGACCTGGTTGTCGCGGTTGTAGCAGCCGCCTAAGGTGGCGTTCAGCTCCATGGCCACCTGCTGCTTGGGCTGCAGGGCCCCCAGCCTCCACCGGATCTGGTCGGGCCCACAGGCCTGCGGCCCTACAACGGTTGTGTTCTGGGGCTCTGCCACAAAGGGCAGGGACGGAGAGCGCCGGATCTTCGATCCGGTGTAGTTCAAATCGTCGTCCAGGTTGTCCACGACGCTCACGTTGTAGGCCACCCCTGAGCCCTTGTTGGTCACGTAGATCTTCCAGCTCACATATCGGTCCAGGGCGAAGATGACCTCGGGGGTCTTGTCCAGTATCAGGTCTGAGCTGGTTAGAAGGGAGGGCTGTGATGAGGCCGTGCTGGTCTGAAGGTCACCGCAGTTGTCGTTGTACAGAAGGTCGGCGGTGGCGTCTTTCTCCAGCGTGCACCTCTTCTCCACCTTGAAGGTGACATTTCCGCCCCGGGAGACGCTGGTTCCCAGGTTCCAGGTCAGGCTGTTTCCAGAGCGGACCGGCTCGAAGGAGGTCACCGGGCCGCTCTGGTTGACAATGCCGGTTATGGTGCAGGGACCCACGTAATGATAATTGGTATCGTCATAGGTTAGGATCATGTCGTGGGCGATCCATTTGGGGTCCTCGTCCGGGCTGTTTTTGATTACATCGAGGACCAGATTGAAATCCATGCACTGGGAGACCCGGTCCGGGATTCCGGAGATGGCCACGGAATAGTCCGCCCTCTCCACCGTGACCGCGACTGCCTCCTGGAAGCAGGCGACTCCTCCGCAACCCGAGTCGTAGCCGTCCACGCAGAGGGAGGACCAGTCGATGAACGATCCCACATTATTCTGGTAAAGGGTGTAGGTGATCTTCAATTCGTCCGCATCGGCCAGGTAACCGCATCCGGATTCGAGAAATCCCAGGTCTAACTCCGTCCCCAGGGTGATCTCTGCATCCTGGCAGGGGACTCCATCGACCTCGAAGCTGGCGGTGCCGTTTTGCAGGCCACCGGGGAAGGTCTGGCCGTTGGCCCCCAGCTCCACGAAGCTCAGGTTATCCCAGGTCAGGCCCTCTGTGTCGTAGAAGACGTAGACATTGGTGTAGGTAACGGTGCGGCAGTTCTCGTGGGGGCCTGGATCCGCCTCCTTGCTCGACGATGTCAGGACGCTGGGATTGAAGCACTGAACGACGATGTCCAGAGAGGTCTCCTCGGTCATGGGGCATCCACAACAATCGATGGCCGCATCCACTCGAAATTCGTTGGTGAAGACCTGGCCGCAGCTGCAGATCTCCGGATCATCGGAGGCCTTCATGGTCACGGTCCTGGACCAGACGGTTCCAGAGGTCAGGGTCTCATCAGCCCAGGTTATGGTGTGGTTCGTCATGTCGACCACGCCTCCAGCCGAATCCAGTATCTCGAAATTGGAGGGGTAACTGTCCACAATGGTGTTATCGGTGCACTCCGTCATGCCGCAGTTGCCGCTGCTATAAGTAACGTTCAGGACGTAGGTCGCGCTCTCTCCCAGATAGAGCTCCTGATCGCCGGTCTTGCTCACGGATATGCCGGGAATGGTGCTCTCGTCCATGGAATATGCGATTTGAGAGACCGGCGGATACCAGACGTTGCCGCAGTTGTCCTCGTAGAGCGGATAGACGTTCATGACTCCACCCTCTCCCTTGGCCTGGCAGGCCCCGTAGGGCATTTCCAGGTCGAAGCTGAAGGTCCTGTACTCCTGGGGAGGAATGGTTCCCACGATGAAGGTGCTGTTGGCCGG
>JAAEEW010000128.1 GCA_013415595.1 Methanosarcinales archaeon
ATCCTCAGCTCCGGGCTGTCCAAGTGGTGCGGCGCCGGGGGCTGGAGGCTGGGGACCTTCACCTTCCCCCGGGACCTGGACTGGCTGATGGAGTCCATGGCCGCCGTGGCCAGCGAGACCTACACCTCGGTCAGCGCCCCCATCCAGTTCGCCGCCGTCCACGCCTTCCGGGGCGGAGTGGCCATCGAGCGCTACCTGTGGCACGCCCGGCGCATCCTCTCCACCCTCGGCAATCAGTGCCACCGGATCCTCACAGACGCCGCCGTCCGGATTCACCCGCCGGAGGGGGCGTTTTACATGTTCCTGGACTTCACCCCCCTGGCCGAGAAGCTGGCCCGGCGGGGCATCCGGGACAGCGTCACCCTGTGCGAGCGGGTGCTGCAGGAGGCGGGAGTGGCCATCCTGCCGGGCACGGCCTTCGAGCGGCCGGAGACGGAGCTGACCGCCCGCATGGCCTACGTCAACTTCAACGGGGCCAACGCCCTGGCCGCCAGCGAGACCATCCCCCTGCACCAGCCCCTGACCGAGGAGTTCATCCGCTGCAACTGCCTGGAGACCATCACCGCCGCCCAGAGGATCGCCGACTGGGCCTCAAAATAGGATTTCTTAAAAAGCTATCTCCGGGATGCTCCCGGTCCCATTCGGGTCCGGTCTCTCGGGCCTTTTTTCCCGGGGACTGAAGGGATTCTCAGTTTGCAGCCAATGCAGCAGGCGTTCTCTCTGGCTTCCTCTCAAGCATCCTCTCAGACCTTCTCACAGGTAGGCCTCGCTCACGTACCGGCGCATCATGCGGTGGCTGTTGAAGTAGTAGGCCAGCATGCCGATGGAGTTGTTCATCATGGTGATCCACTCGTCCCTCCTCCTGTAGTACAGGGGGATGATGATGTACTCCAGCTTGTTGTACAGGTCGTCCAGCTCCCTGGTCACGCCCTCCTCCAGGGAGAGCTTCTCCTGGGGCTCAGGGCCGATGGCCCAGCCGTTGACCCCCTCGATCCAGCCCTCGATCCACCAGCCGTCCAGGACGCTGAAGTTTATGACCCCGTTGTGGGCGGCCTTCATGCCGCTGGTCCCCGAGGCCTCCAGGTGCCGCAGAGGGGTGTTCACCCACACGTCCACCCCGGCCACCATGCGGGCGGCGATGTCCATATCGTAGTCTGCCAGGTAGGCGATCTTGATCTCGCCCTGGAGTTCCCTCATCCGGGAAAAGATCTCCTCGATCAGCCTCTTTCCCTGCAGGTCCCGGGGGTGGGCCTTCCCGGCGTAGACCAGCTGGATCTTTCCCCGGGCGTTGATCTTTCTCAACCTGGCCAGGTCCTGGAAGATCAGGGCGGGCCTCTTGTACACCGTGGACCGCCTGGCGAACCCCAGGGTGAGCACGTCGTAGTCCATCCCCGCCCCGGTGGAGCGGTTCACGTAATCGATCAGGTCCCGCTTGGCCTCCTGGTGGGCCTCCCAGATCAGCTCGTCCGGGACCACGTCCACCCTGACCAGCAGCTCCGGCTCGTTGGCCCAGCCGGGGAGATACTGATCGTAGAGCCGGCGAAAGGGCGGGCAGGTCCAGGTGAAGGAGTGGACGCCGTTGGTCACGGCGTTTATCTTGTAGCCGGGGAACATGTGCTGGGATACGTCCTGGTGCCTCTTGGCCACCCCATTGATGTAGTTGGAGAGGTTCAGGGCCAGGAAGGTCATGTTCAGCCGCTGCAGGCCGCCAAGCTTCCTCAGCATCTCCAGGTCCTGCCAGTCTCCCAGCACCTCCTCCACCAGGGGGTAGGGGAACTTATCGTGACCGGCCTCCACCGGGGTGTGGGTGGTGAAGACGCACAGCTCCTTGACCTTCTCCAGGTCCATCCCGTGCCTCTTCAGCAGCTCCAGAGTGAGCAGGCTGGAGTGCCCCTCGTTCATGTGGTACTTGCGAATCCTGAACCCCAGGGCCTCGAGCATGCGGCACCCGCCGATTCCCAGCACTATCTCCTGCCTCAGCCGGTAGCCGTCGTCTCCGCCGTAAAGGACGCTGCTGATGTCTCTGTCCCGGGGCTGGTTCTCCGGCAGATCGGTGTCCAGGAACAGCACCGGCACCATGCCCCCGGTCAGGCTCTTTTGCTCGTACAGCCAGGCCCTGATCCTCACCTCCCGGTCCTGGATCTTGACCGCCGCCTCCTGGGGGAGCATCTCCATGATGGTGGCCGGGTTCCAGTCCACCGGAAGCTCCGTCTGCCGGCCGTCTCGGTCCAGCTCCTGCCGGAAGTAGCCCTTCTTGCAGGCCAGGCTTACCGCCACCACCGGCAGGTTCAGGTCGGCGCTGGAGCGGACGGTGTCCCCGGCCAGGGTGCCCAGGCCCCCGGCGTAGGTGGGCATCTGGTTCTCCAGGGCGATCTCCATGGAGAAGTAGGCGATCTTCATGCCCTTCAGGGCTCCAGGCAGGTTGTTCATGGCACATCCTCTCGAAATTTCGTTTTGACTTGGCTGTTGCATGAGGACCGAAAAATCAGGCGTTTGACTGGACAATTTTCATAGGACCCTTGGCTGGATCTCTGTGAAGTGATCCAGACAATAAAAGGCGCTCAAGCTATTTACCGTTGATGGATTGGCCATGGGCTTCTCCCTCATCAGCAAGAAATCATTCATAAGGAGGGATTGATGCGGGCCGACTCCTGAACCGACTGTATTTGGCCCGTACAAACCGCTTGATGAAAATCGCTTGACGAAAACCGCTTGATGCGAACCGATCGATGAGAATAGACTCAAGCGGACGGCCTATCCTCGCCCATTTTCGTTCGCCCCGGTTCCAGCAGACCGGAGCCTTTTCGCCGCCTCGTCTCTGCTCTCCTGCTCACCCAGCCGGGCCATCTCTCCCGCACCCTCCTGGAATCCCTCCAGGGCGTTGAAGAACCGGTCCACCGGGTCTCCCTTGCTGGTTGGCACCAGGAATATGTGGGTGTGAGGAATCCTCCTCCCCCGGGCGTACATGCAGACGAAGTCCGGCCGATAGGCCTCCATTATCCTCCCGGCCACCGACCGGGCCAGGGAGAAGAGGCTTTCCGTCTCCTCCGGGCTCAGGTCGTGCCACCAGGGGACGTGCCTTTTGGGGATGACCAGGCAGTGGCCCCTGGCCAGGGGATTTATGTCCAGAATGGCCATGGAGAGACCATCCTCCTCGATTACCTGGGCCGGGGCCTCTCCCCCGACGATGCGGCAGAATATGCAGCTTTCAGACTCTTCCGACGTCTCCATCCCCTCTTTCATCCCTTTGGCAGGAACTCCCGGTCCTGGAAAATCCTTCTGGGAAATCCAGCCCTGGAACCGGGGCTTGCAGTCATGCCGGTTTTCAGAGGGCGGCTGATGGGGCCATCCGGCTCCACCACCGCCCCCAAAATTTCCACTCGCCTGTCTTTCAGATCCTGGCGTAGCTGGCGGCGCTTCCCAGCTCCTCCTCGATTCTCATGAGCTGGTTGTACTTGGCGTTTCTCTCTGAGCGGGCCGGCGCGCCGGTCTTCAGCATCTCCGCACCCAGGGCCACAGCCACATCTGCCAGGGCAGAGTCCTCGGTCTCCGCGGACCGGTGGGAGACCATGACCTTGTAGCTGTTGCGGTAGGAGAGGGTGGCGGCGTCGAAGGCCTCGGAGACCGATCCGATCTGGTTCAGCTTCAGGAGCAGGGCGTTGGTGGCTCCCATCTTGATGCCCTTCTCCAGCCTCTTGACGTTGGTCACGTACAGGTCGTCGCCGATGATGATGGTCCCCTTGAGCCTCCTGGTCAGGGCGGCGAAGTCCTCGAATCCCTCCTCCTCGAAGGGGTCCTCCAGGGAGATTATGGGATAGGTGCTCACCAGGTCGGCGTAGAAGTCGATCAGCTCGTCGGGGGAGAGCCGGTTTCCGTCTACGGAGTAGCCTCCCTCCATGAAGAAGCTGGAGGCGGCAGAGTCCAGTCCTATCTTGATCTCCTCGGTGTAGCCGGTCACGTCCAGGGCGGACATGATGGCGTCCAGGGCGTCCCTGGTCTTGTTCAGGGGTGGCGCGTAGCCTCCCTCGTAGCCCACATTGGTGGCCCCGGCTCCGTACTTGCCCTTCAGGATCTTGCCCAGGGCGTGGTAGGTCTCAGCCGCCATGCGCAGGCCTTCGGAGAAGCGGCTTGCGCCCTGGGGCAGGATCATGAACTCCTGTATGGCCAGGTCGTTTCCGGCGTGCTGGCCTCCGTTGAGGACGTTCAGTGAGGGCACGGGAAGCCTGGTGGCGTTGACCCCGCCCAGGTAGCGGTAAAGGGGCATTCCCAGGGAGCTGGCCGCCGCCTTGGCCACGGCCAGGGAGACTCCCAGGATGGCGTTGGCGCCCAGGACCGCCTTGTTGGGGGTGCCGTCCATCTCGATCATGAGCTGGTCTATGCCCCTCTGGTCCAGGGCATTGCATCCCATGATCTGGGGGGCGATCTTCTCGTTGACGTTTTCCACGGCCTTCAGGACGCCCTTTCCCATGTAGCGGTCGCCGCCGTCACGCAGCTCCAGGGCCTCGTGGGTTCCGGTAGACGCGCCGGACGGGACTGCCGCTCTGCCAAATCCGCAGCAGGTGCATACGTCTACCTCGACAGTCGGATTGCCCCGGGAGTCCAGGATCTCCCGGGCGTGAATCGTCTGAATCTCTAATGACATGGCCTATCACTGCGAATATTCATCGAACTCATTATATAGCTTTGGCTGGCGGGACAAAAATCACCATTGGCGCCAGATTTCTGCGGGGCCTCCCCCGGGCCAAAAAGCCGCCCTCAGGGCTCCCGGACCGAACTCCCGATCCAGCTCAGGTAGGGCTGAAAGCCTCCGACGATAGGCAGGACGATGATCTCCGGAACCTGGTAGCTGTGCAGCTCCTTGATCCTCCTGGTCACCAGAGGGCTCAAGGCCGCCCTGGTCTTGATGATCAGCAGGTCTTCTCTCTCGTGGCAGACCCGGCCCTCCCAGAAGAAGTGGGACTGAAGGGCGGTCACGTTGACGCAGGCGGCCAGCTTCTCCTCCAACAGCATGCTGGCCAGGCCCTCAGACTCCGCCGGGGGCGCGGTGCAAAGCATCACCACGTATTCGTTACCCTCTCCCATTACGGCTTCACCCATCTCTCTCCCTCCCCGGTGATCTCCTTCTTCCAGATGGGAACCCGGGCCTTCAGCTCCTCCAGGACGTAGGAGCAGGCCTGGAAGGCCGCCTGGCGGTGGGGGGCGGCACAGACGATCAGGGCCAGGTCCTGGCCCACCGAAAGCCTCCCCACCCGGTGCACCACGTCCACCGACGAGACTTCGAAGCGCTCCAGGGCCTCCTCCTTGATGCGGCCAATCTCCTCCAGGGCCGCCTCTGTGTAGGCCTCCACCTCCATCCCCTGGATGCCGTCGTCCCTAACTATTCCCAGGAAGGTCACCACGGCGCCCACCTCTCCCTTCCTGGCTCCCCTCACCAGCTCCTCCAGGGGAAGCTCGCCCTCCCGGATATCTATCATCTGATCTCCCCTCCTCCTTATCCGCCGGCCACCGGCGGAAAGACCGCCACCTCGTCTCCCTCGGCCAGGCCGGCCTGCAGGCCCTCCGGGAGCCGGACCTGCCTGCGGTTGAGCATCACCAGCACGTGGTCCCTCACCCCGCCCGCCGGATCGCAGATCTCCTCCCTCAGGCGGGGAAGGCGGGAACAGAGGGTCTCCAGCAGGCCTCCCACGGTGGCCGGCCCCTCCAGCTCCACTTCCCGTTCCGGTCCCATGATCTCCCGGAAACGGGCGAAGGCCAGGACCCTGATCCTCATCTCTTCTTCTTGAGGGACTTGAGAGTCTCCTCTTTTCCCGCCTTGCGTATGCGATCTTCCTCCGCCTGATCCTTCAGGCGCAGGACGAAGGTGCCGTGGCAGGGCTTGGTGTAGGGAAATACCAGGTGGCCATCCTTTATGCCCACGGCGATGGGCGGCACGCCGATGATGTACTCCCCGAAGATCTTGAATCCCGGCTGGAAGTAGTAGACCTCGTCGCAGTTCTTCTCTATGTACTCCCTGGATTCCTTGAAGGAGACCCTGCTCAGCAGGACTTCAGGTTTGAGCTCCTCTATGCATCCCATACAGTCGCCTCGTCCAGCATTTTCTTTAGGGGCATGGGGTTGTGAACCGCTTTGGCCACGATCCTGTGGCAGTCGAACTCTGCGGTCTGCGCCAGGGCCTCGGCGTTCTTGCCGAAGATGACCAGGTACAGCCTGGCTTTGGAGATGCTGTTCATGGTGGCGGCATAGGTCACTCCGGCGTCGTTGTGGGCGAAGGCAAAGCACATATCGAACTCCCTCCTGCCCTCCACCAGGTCCCCGATCATCCGGTCGATCTCCACCATCTTCTTGAGGTAGTGCCGCTCCGGGTCCGAGACCCGGGCTAGGTTCAGGGCAGAGCTGGTTCCGGCCAGCACCACGTCCATCCCCATCTTTCCCAGCCTGTTGGCCAGATAGATCACCAGGCTCATCTGCACCGGGACCTCCGGACAGCCCATCAGGAGCAGCACCCTCTTCCCCGTCTCTGCCTCTTCCTCCACCAAGTCAACCCTCCTCAATCATCATGATTTTTGTCTGCCAGTTCAGCACTGCCAGCTACTTAACCGTTATCTCTTCGCCGGAGGGCCTGAGAGCAGGCCGGGCATTCATCGTTTCTCTCCACACCCAGCTGGTCCATGCAGGCCTCCACTCCGTCCCAGATCAGCAGCCGGTTCTCCAGCCGGCCTTCCATTCCCAGGATGCACTTGACCGCCTCCGTGGCCTGAATGCTGCCGATGATCCCGCAGGTGGCCCCCAGGACCGGAGGGGCCACTTTAGGCGGAGCCCGGGGAAAGATGCAGCGCAGGCAGGCCGTCCTTCCTGGAACTACGGTTGTGGCCTGGCCGTGAAATCCGGAGACGGCACCGTGGACCAGGGGCATCCCTCGCCGCAATGCCGCGTCGTTCAGCAGGTAGCGGCACTGGAAGCTGTCCATGGCGTCAACAATCAGGTCACAGCCCCCGGCCAGATCCATGACGTTGTCCCGGTCGATGGTGGCCGCCAGGGGCTCCACCTCTATCTCGGAGTTGAGCTCCATCAGGCGCCGGGATGTCCGGTCCGCCTTCCCCCGGCCCAGGTCCTCCTCCCGGTAGATGATCTGCCGGTTGAGGTTGCTCACCTCCACCACGTCCTGGTCCACGATTCGGAGCCTCCCCACCCCTGCCGCCGCCAGGTACAGGGATACCACCGACCCCAGCCCCCCGGCGCCGGCCACCAGCACCCGGGCCCCGCTCAGACGTTCCTGGCCCTCCTGCCCCAGGAGGGGGACCTGTCGTGCATACCTGGTCCAGGCCCGGGAATGCTCTGTCATCCCCCTCACCCGCCGATTACCGCCGGAATGACCGCTATCTCGTCGCCGTCGGCCAGCGCCATCTCCAGCCCTCCCTGGCCCAGGACGTTTTGTCCGTTTCTAAGCACGTTGACGTCGTCCCTGAGCTGGCCATCCCCGGAGAACATCCTGTCCCGGTGGGGCGGGGAAAAGAGCCCCTCCAGGAGGGTTCTAAGGGTGCATCCTTCCTCCAGGGTCACCTCTCGCTCTCTGCCCAGCAAATTTCGAAAGCCGGCGAAGGCCTTGACCTTGATCTTCATGACAAAATCCTCCTCAACAGCCCCTCACTCCCCCTTTGCCGCCCTCAGCTCCTCGGCCAGCTCTCTGATGCGCCGCAGGGCCTGCTGGGCGTCTTCTCTCTTCAGGTCCCTCCTCTCCCGCTCCAGGAACTCCTGAAAACCGGACCGGGCCTCCTCCGGGACTCTGCCCTCAGCGTCCTGGATCAGGCGCCGGTAGCTCCGGTCGGGGAAGTAGACCGATTGGGCCAGGGCCAGCAGGGCCTCCTCGCTTCCGGCATCGATGAATCCCTTCTCCCGGGCCAGGCGCAGGTTGAATCTGATGTTCACCAGGGGCTCGGAGATGGGGGCCAGGCCGAGGGGGTCGAAGGTGAGGGCCACCTCGTCGTCGGAGTCCAGCTCGCCGCTACGGTACATGCGGTATATCTCCCCCACCCCTTCCATGCCGAATATGTCGGTCTCCGAGGCCCGCAGGGCTCCCATGCTGGAAGCCCCCACCATCTTCACCCCCCGCTTTAAAGCGTCCAGTATCTCCCGGTGGCCCACGGCGCAGTCCTGGAAGAAGACCCCGTCTATCAGCCCGATTATCCGCGCCCCGTCCTTCACCGCCCGGGGGATGTCTCCCCTCATGGCCGGGGGCCGATAGTCTGCCTCCAGGATCTCCCTGGCCAGCTCAACTGGAGCGCTTGGCCCTAGAAACACGACGATTTCTGGCATCTCTGCACCGCTGGCCCATGCGATCCGGGTCCACGCCAAACATCTCCAGGCCGGGGACCACCACTCTGACCACGGGCACGCCGATCTCCTCCCTGGTCAGGTTCACCACTATGGCTCGCCGGAGCCCGGCCGCCTCCAGCTGCCGGAGCATGAAGCGGATGTCCTCCAGGAAGTCGTTGCTGTCGAAGGATCTGACCTCGGAGAAGTCCCTCTTCTCTCCGGTGGCGAACCAGTGCTTGTTCAGCCTCTTCATGCGGTCGTAGCCCACCTGGCGCTTGAAGTCGGCCATGGTGGTGTCCTCCCGGGCCCCGTGGATCTGGGTGAGCCTGCTCTGGGCCACCTCGGTCAGGGCTCGCAGCAGGGTGACTCCGGCGCTGGTGTGTGTTCCCATGCCGGTGGTGAGCAGGGCCTGGTCCTTCAGCCTGACGTCGTCGGAGATGGCGGCCAGGGTTGGCACCTCCACGTCGCTGGTGATGTCTTTGACGTAGACGTCCACCTCCGCCCGGGAGAACCGGTCCAGCAGCTCCCCGGCCAGGCCGTCGCCCCGGTTGACCAGGGTGGGCCCGGTGTTCCTGGTGATCTCCACCAGCGACCAGGCGTCCCTCTCGATAACCTCCGCCAGTCCGTGGAAAACGGCCTCCTCGATCTCATTTCCAGAGGCGAGACCGTTGGTGTTGGTCCGGAAGAGGTTGTGGTAGCCCTCGGAGAGGGGATGAAATACGGCGCTGGCCGGGACGTAGATCTCCTGGTCGTTCATCAGATCCTGCCCCAGGATCCAGGGTATCTCTGCATCCGGATCGGCGGCGGGGGGCAAGTTGAGCTCCCGGGGGTCCAGGGATGCTTCTTTCATCTCCGAGAAGCGGGAGACCAATAGCTTCCTCTCCCCCGCCTCTGCCGAGTACCTCTCGATGCCCTCCATGATGGCCGAGACCCGGGCCTCGGTGGGGGTGGCCCCCTTGCCGTTGTAAACCGAGACCGCGCCGCCCTGGGCGGTGGGGCGGATGGATGAAAAGACCGGAATTCCTATCCTGTCCAGGTTGGTTATGTCGGCTACTCGGGTGATTCCCGCCGCGGGCATCCTGGCCTCCACCCTGGCCAGGGTCTCCTCCGGGGAGACCACGCGGTGTGTGTCTTGCTTGTATCTCTTAAGACAGGATCTCAGTCTCATTGGTCACCATCTCCTGGCCTTCGAGGGCTTGAGAATATCCTGGGCGTCTCCCCTCAGGAGCATGTTGGTGAGGGCGCTCAGGGAGCAGAGGGTGCCCCGGCCCTCCACCTCCTCTCCGGCGATGCGGGCCACTATCCCCCCATCGGCGGTCACCTCCACCTCCGCTCCAATCTGGGAGAGGCGGTGCAGGATGATATTTCCCGTGGCCCCCATGGACTTGTCCATCCAGCAGTGCTTGAAGGGGCATAGGTTGCAGTAGAGCTTGAACTGCTCGGCGCTGGCCTGGGGCACCAGCCCGGCGGCGATCTCCGCCTTGACCGTCCCGTAGGCCATGCAGCAGCCGAGCACGGCCCCGGCCAGTATGTCTTCGCCCACCGCCAGGGTCACCCTGACGTGGCCGTCCTTGACATGATAGCGGTTCTCGATTCCCAGCCGGTACTTCTTCTCCCCGGTGTTGGGCTTTCCGCAAAGCTCTCTCTTGATCTCCCCGGCCAGGGGAGAGCGGGCCACCCCCACGGTCACCGCGCAGGTGGGGCAGTAGGTGGGAGGCGAGCAGGCCATGACCTGGCCTTCGTGGTCCAGGAAGGTGGCCACCACTCCCAGGCCCACCCGCTTGATGAGGGTCCTGCCCCCCATCTGGTTTACCAGGTTCAGAGCCATCACCGCCGGGGTCACCACCCGGCCGTATCCGAACAGGTCGGCCACCCGCATGACGTCCTCCTCCGAGCTGGTCCCGTCCCGCCTCAGGTCCTCCTCCAAGGACGGGGGCGCCAGCCCGGCGTCCAGCTCCGCCGCCAGCACCGCCGGCGACCAGACGATTCCAAATCCCTCGCCCATCACCTCTCCGGAAGGGTCCAGCACTCGGGCCAGGATGCCCTGGGGCTGCTCCTGGGCCACGATGCTCCACCCCGCCCGGCAGATCTCCTCGGCCACGGCATGACAGGCTCCGCAGGCCCCTTCCCTGGGGTCCAGGGCCTCTTCAATTCTCTCCTTGAGGTCTTCCCCGGTCAATCGACTCACCTCCTGAGGTCTGTTATGACATTCTCGCTGCCGACTTTTTATCAGCCGCCAATGGTGGTTATGGGGGCGGGATAGATATAAACTCTGCCGGCCCTTCACAGGAAGGGCAGAGGCTCCTGTTTTCTGAAGGCCATGGCCTGGCAGGTGGCTATCAGCCTCTCCTTCCTGTCCCGGACCTCGATGTTGTAGGTGCAGATGCTGCGGGTCCTGCTGACCTCCCGGGCCTCGGCGTAGAGGGCCTCTCCAGGCATGGCCGGACGCAGGTAGTTGATGTTGACGCTGAGGGCCACGGCCACAGTTCCGTGGGAGTTGGCGGCCGCGCCGAAGGCCTGGTCCATCAGGGCGAATATGGCCCCCCCGTGTACGGTTCCAAAGAGGTTGTCCAGCTCGTCGGTCTCTTCCATCTCCACCCTGGAGTACCCTTCGTCCAGTCCCACCAGTTTCAGCCCCAGGCGCCTGGCAAAGGGCTGGTCGTCGGATTTGCTGCGGATACTTTCCATGACTTTTTGATCCAGAGGCATCCCCCCGGACTGCTGAGAGCATACCCCATAAATATATGACGTGAAGGGCGGACCGGGAAGGGCTATACTTTATCAAGGGCCATTATCAGATGAGCGGTTTGCCCCTCGGTGTACGCGCCGGCAGCAAAAATTTATTGCATTTCTAATATTATGATTCTACACCTCGAAATGGTTAAATCCGGCTTTCCTTATGCTTTCATTAAATGCTCTCTTCTCCCCTCAGACCGGATCTTCTCTCGCTGGAGATCAGCGGGGCCGCAGCCTCCATAACCCTCACCCAGGGGGCCATCAACATCTGGTGTGGGCGAAACCTGGACCACCGTCTTCTCTACCGGATCCTCAATCTGATATCCCGGGTGGACCCGGCGGCAGAGCACGAGCGAGAGGTCTACTGTCCCTTCGACGAGATCAGCGATTTCGAGGGCAACGGCTATATCCTGACCTCTTACGCCCGGAAGGGGGAACGATACCGGGCCATATTCGTGGTCCCCCTGTCCCGGGAGTCCGCCCTGGAGAGGTTCATTCTCTCCATCGTGGAGGAACTGCACCGCGAGGATGTGCGCATAAGCCTTCGCTGGCGGGGCGGATTTGCCAGAATGAGGGCTCTTTGCCAGGAGCTGCAGAAGCTAAACTATTTCACCCTCTACAATCCGATCTACAGGGAAGAGCAGAGGTCAAAGGAGGACTGATTAATGAGGTTTGCTAGCCATATCAGGGAGATGGAGGTCTCGGGAATCAGGAAATGCTTCGAGGGCGCAGGCCCCACCTGCGTGAACCTGAGCATCGGCCAGCCGGACTTCGACACGCCCATGCACGTGAAGGAGGCGGCCATCAAGGCCATCAGGGACGGATTTACCGGCTACACCCCCAACCTGGGAGTGCCGGACCTGCGGGAGGCCATCAGCCAGAAATTCAGGAAGGACAACGGCCTCGACTACTCGCCATCGCAGATCATGGTCACCAGCGGAGCCAGCGAGGCTCTGTTCCTGGCGGTGGCCTCCCTGGTGGAGGAGGGCGACGAGGTGCTGGTTCCGGACCCGGGCTTCCTGTCTTACGCCGCCCTCACCAGGTCGGTGGGCGGAAAGGCTGTTGGCGTGCCCCTCAGCGGGGACCTCACACTGACCCCGGAGGCGGTACAGGAGCGGGTCACCTCCCGCACTAAGGCCATAATCGTCAACTCGCCGGGCAATCCCACCGGGGCTGTCCAGAGCAAAGAGGAGCTGCAAGGAGTGGCCCAGGTGGCAGACGACTGCGACCTCGCCCTGATCTCCGACGAGGTCTACGAGCACTTCATCTACCAGGGAGAGCACGTGAGCCCGGCCCGGTTCTCGGACAACGTGATCACCATCAACGCCGTCTCCAAGACCTACGCCATGACCGGCTGGCGCCTGGGGTACCTGGCCGCCAGCGAGGAGGCGGTGGAGGAGATGCTGAAGATCCATCAGTACTCCCAGGCCTGTGCGTCCTCCATATCCCAGGTGGCGGCCCACGCCGCCCTGGCCGGGCCCCAGGATTGCGTCTCCACCATGAAGGAGGCCTTCCGCAGGCGCAGGGACCTGCTGGTGAAGAGCCTGGAGGAGATGGGGGTGGACTTCGTCGTCCCCCAGGGAGCTTTCTACCTGTTTCCACGGGTGGGCGACGGGGATGGGACGGCGGCCAGCCTGCTTCAAAACGGAGTGATAACCGTCCCCGGGTCGGCCTTCGGTCCCCGGGGGAAAGAGCACATCAGAATCTCTTATGCAGCTTCTGATGAGAGTATTCTTACGGCCATCGAGCGCATGAGAGAGATCCTTTAAATAGGTGCTGAATTATTTCGTCCCCCACGGGTTGATGAACATGAAAGAGCAGGTTGAGATAAGAACTCTAAAGGAAGGGCGATACGTCATCATCGATGACGAGCCCTGCATTATCAAGAGCATTTCACACTCCAAGCCCGGAAAGCACGGGTCGGCCAAGGCCAGGATTGATGCCGTAGGCATATTCGACAGTCAGAAGCGATCCATAGTCTCGCCGGTGACCACCAAGGTCTACGCACCCATCGTGGAGCGAAAGAGCGGCCAGGTTCTCTCCATCGGCCAGACCACGGTCCAGCTCATGGACCTGAAGGACTTCAGCACCGTGGACGTGCCCATCACCGAGGATGACAAGGGCAAACTGGAGGAGGGAAAAGAGGTAGCTTACCTCTCGTCCATGGGCAAGAGCAAGATGGATATTCGCTAGACGCCCCATTCCCTGAAGTTTCCAAAACCTCAAGATGTTTCAGAGGTGCGTATTTGCAGACGCAGTCGTCGAGGCAGACGAAGCGGAGTATGCGATTCTGGGTCTGCCCTTCGACTCTACCGCATCATTTCGCAGCGGCTCTCGCGGCGGCCCGGACGCGGTGAGGCAGGCCTCTTACAACTTCGAGCCCTACGATTACCGGAATCAGGTGGATCTCCTGGATGTGGGGATCTGCGACCTGGGCAACCTGGACCTGGGCTCGGACCCGGCCTTGGCCTGGCAGGCCATCCGGGACAGCTTCTCCTTCATTCCCCACCGGGCGGTGCCGATCTTCATAGGCGGCGAGCACTCAGTCACCCCACCCCTGGTGGAGCTGATGATGCGAGACGGGGATGTAGGGGTGCTGGTGCTGGACGCCCATCTGGACCTGCGGGACGAGTACGGCGGGACCAGGATGAGCCACGCCTGCGCCAGCCGGAGGATCCTGGACCTCTCCCCCCCGGGCTACGCCTGCATGGGGATTCGAAGCGGCTCCCGGGAGGAGTTTGATTATGCCGCCGATCTGGGCCTGACCTGCGTCACCAGCGACCAGGTGGCCGAGCAGGGCATCGATGCCCTGCTGGACCGGGCCCTGGAGCTGCTGGGCGACAGAATCTATCTGTCCATCGACTTCGACGTCCTGGACCCGGCCTACGCCCCGGCGGTGGGAAATCCGGAGCCCTTCGGCCTCTCTCCCCGGGAGGTGAGGCGGGTGGTGGAGCGGGTGGCTCCCCGGGCGGTGGCGCTGGACGTGACCGAGATATCTCCGGTCCACGACCAGGGGCAGACCGCCCTGCTGGGGGCCAGGCTGATCAGGGATTTTGTGGCCGCCAGAGCCCGGAGCCGGTTGCCCCGGGCATTGAAGTGAAGGGGCTACGGGGCAAAGAAAAGCCACCCGGGCAAGATATGGCTCGACCGGGGGCAGTGGCCATTATGGCCAAGCGAGATAAATGATTTTAAAATAAATAATAATAGTATTCTACATCCAGAATCGCCCGGGCCC
>JAAEEW010000129.1 GCA_013415595.1 Methanosarcinales archaeon
GACGGCAGCTTCCAGATGAACATCCAGGAGCTGGCCACGGCGGTGATCAACGACATACCGGTCAAGGTGGCAGTGCTGAACAACGGCTGTCTGGGAATGGTCCGGCAGTGGCAGGAGCTCTTCTTCGGAGAGCGCTACTCGCATACCACCCTGGGAGCCTGTCCCGACTTCGTGAAGGTGGCCGAGGCTTACGGGGCTCTCGGCCTGAGAGCCAGCAAGCCCTCAGAGGTCGAGCCGGTGATCAGAGAGGCACTACAGTCGGACAAGCCGGTGGTCATGGACTTCATGGTGCATCCGAGAGAGATGGTTTCACCAATGGTCCCCGCTGGAGAGTCCATCAGCGAGATGCTGGAGCTGGAGGATTAGAATGAAGCACACCATCGCAGTGATAGTGGAGAACAAGCCCGGCGTCCTCACCCGCATAGCCGGGCTGTTCAGCCGGCGGAGCTTCAACATCGACAGTCTCTCTGTGGGAGCTACGGATAATCCGGAGTACTCGCGGATGACCATCTCCGTCGAGGGGGACGAGGAGACGCTGGAGCAGGTCATAAAGCAGTTGAGCAAGCTGATCAACGTCATCCGGGTGAGCAAGCTGGACCCCATCGAGTCTGTGGAGCGAGAGCTGGCCATCATCAAGGTGAGCGCCGACAAGGAGAACCGGTCGGAGATCATGCAACTGGTATCCGTGTTCCGGGCCAAGATCATCGACGTCTCTCCCCGATCCATCATCATCGAGGTCACCGGCGACCAGAACAAGGTGGACGCCCTGGAGCGGCTGCTACGCCAGTTCGGAATAAAGGAGATGGCTCGCACGGGCAAGGTATCCATGATCCGGGGGTCCAAAGTGGTCAAGGCCTGAGAAGTCCTGACAATTTTTTTATTTATACATCTTCACGAGGTAATGTGAATGGCGAAAATATACACAGAGAAAGATGCAGATTTGAAGGTGCTGAAGAATAAGACCATAGCCATCGTGGGATACGGCAACCAGGGCCACGCCCAGGGAGCCAACCTTAAGGACTCTGGCCTGAACGTGATAGCTGCCGACCTGAAGGGCTCTGCTGCCTGGAAGAGGGCGGAGAAGGACGGCCTCAAGGTCATGACCGTGGCCGATGCAGCCAAGGAGGCGGACTTCATCCAAATCCTGCTTCCCGACGAGCTTCAGCCCCGCATCTACAGGGCGGAGATCGAGCCGTACCTGGAGGAGGGAAACGTCCTGGGATTCTCCCACGGATTCAACATCCATTTCAACCAGATCATACCCCCGGAGAACGTGGACGTGGTCATGGTGGCCCCCAAGGCTCCCGGCGACCTGGTTCGGCGGACCTACCAGGAGGGTATCGGCGTGCCCTGTCTGGTGGCCGTCAAGCAGGACTTCTCCGGCAAGGCCCTGGACGTCGGGCTGGCCTACGCCAAGGGCATTGGCGGCACCCGGGCCGGAGTTCTGGAGACCACCTTCGATGAGGAGACGGAGACCGACTTATTCGGCGAGCAGGTAGACCTTTGCGGTGGGGTCACGGCCATGATCAAGGCCGCCTTCGAGACCCTGGTGGAAGCCGGCTACCAGCCGGAGATCGCCTACTTCGAGGCCTGCCACGAGCTGAAGCTCATCGTGGACCTGATCCAGGAGGGCGGGTTCATGAGGATGTGGAACAACGTCTCCAACACCGCCGAGTACGGCGGACTGACCCGGGGCGACCGGATCATCAACCAGGAGTCCAGAGAGGCCATGTGGGAGATCCTGGAGGAGATCCAGTCCGGCGAGTTTGCCCGGGAGTGGATCCTGGAGTCCCAGGCCGGACTGCCGGTCAAGAAGGCCCTGGAGAAGCGGGAGGCCGAGCACCTGATCGAGCAGGTGGGCGCCGAGCTGCGGGCCATGATGCCCTGGTTGCAGAAGAAGTGAGGGCGATTCAGCCGACAGTCGTTTTGGAGCCGGGCCTCTCCGGCTTCCTATTTTTATATTAAGATTCTTTTCTAGAAGGCTGGCTATGGATTTCCCTGAAAATTTTCTTCATGTTGTATTCATACAACAGCACCATCAGCAAACCTGTCCATGCAATCCCAGAGTGCAGGGCCTGAATCAATGCACCTTAACCTTCTTTTGCACATAACTACTGGCGTTGAAATCTGGATTCCGGTCGATGCCACATCTTAAAACAGCCCATCTGATGGGAGATGGTATTTGTCGCTCAGGCATAGCTTATTATTTATACCATGTTAATATCCCACAGGTGTAGATATTCCATGCTGGTCTTACATGCAGTCTGGGACGGCGCCAGATTTCACCTGTGGGCAGAGTCATCCACCCTGCGAGGGGAGACGCCCGCTCACCGGGGAAGGCCGCCGGCCAGGGCCAGGTCGGGACCGCACCCCTTCATCCTCCCCGGACCGGCCCTGAGGGAGATTGTGGACATCCTGCTGAAGCACCCTCCCCAGTCGGTGGAGAAGATTTCATTGCGACTTCCCGGAACCCCCTGGGGACCCCTTCCCTCCCCCTGGCTGGCCTCGGAGAACGGCCCGGAGAAGCCCACCGCCCTGGTGGAGGTCGAGGTGGAGACGGTGGCCTTCGAGCCGGCGGAGGCCCTGGACCTCCTCCTGGACACGCCCCCCAGGCCGCCCCAGGGCCTGGTCTATGCCGATTCGCTCCGTTTCTGGACCGAGGCCGCCCGGTTCTCCCTGGAGCTGCTCTCCCGGGAGCAGTTCGCCCCTGGCATCTCCCGGGGGCGGGCCATGTGGAAGGCGGTGATCGACGGCCAGGACATGGACCGCTTCGATCTGCTATCCCAGGCCATGCCCCCCGGGTGCCGGGCCCTGGCGGCGTTTGCCGAAGGGGACGACCAGGGAGATGGCCGCGAAAAGGGAGCGGGAGCAGGAACTGGAGGGAGAAAGGGAGCGAGATCCAAAACGAGATCCAGGAGAGCAGGAGGTCCGGGCGGGTCAAAGGAGAAAGCGCCGTCGGCGGGGGCGTATCCCTCCGGGATCCTGACCAGCTTCCTGGACCGGTCGGCGGATGCCTTCGTCCGTCGCAGCTGCTCTTGCGAGAGCCTCCTTCCTCCCCGCCGGGGCCGCCGTCCCAGGGTCACCCCCATGCCCCAGCAGTTCCTCTCCGCCCTGGCCGCTCCGACGGCAGCGGATGCCCGGCTGGAAGCCCCGCCGGAGGAGGACGACTCCTTCTCCAGGGATATGCTCTCCTGGCTCTCCCAGGCAAAGCCCGCCCCCTGCATATCGCCCTTTCGCACCTGTTTTCGCCTGGAGCCTCCGGATCGTTCGCAGGAGGAGGAAGATGGGGACGGGAGTTGCGAGGACTGGAGGGTGAGCTTCTTCCTCCAGGCCCGGGACGACCCAAGCCTGCTGGTTCCGGTGGAGGAGGTCTGGAGCTCCCGGTCCAGGAACGTCACTCTGCTCAAGAGGAGGCTTAGAAATCCCCAGGAGCAGCTCCTGGAGGACCTGGGCCGGGCCTCCCGCCTCTTTCCCGAGCTCGACAGGAGCCTGCAGGAGGCCAGGCCCTCCGGCCTGGACCTGACCGACGAACAGGCCTACTCCTTCCTGCGTGGCTCAGCCTCCCTCCTGGAACAAAACGACTTCGGAGTGCTCCTGCCCTCCTGGTGGGAGAAGCCGGGGAGGGGAATTGGCCTGCGACTGACCATCCGGTCCCCGGAGATGGGAGAGGGCATGAGTGCCTCCGGGCTCTTTGGCAAAGAGGCCATCCTGGACTACGACTGGGAGCTGGCTGTCGGGGACCAGACCCTCAGCCAGGCCGAGTTCCGGGAGCTCTCCAGGATGAAGGTCCCCCTGGTGCGGGTGAGGGGGGAATGGGTGAGGCTGCGGCCGGAGGACGTGGAGGCGGCCATCCGGTTCTTCAAGATGAAGCACGGCCCGGGGAAGATGACCCTGGACCAGGCGCTTCGCCTGGGCCTGTCCGCAGGAATGGAGGGATCGGCCATCGGGGAGGGCCTGCCCGTGCTGGAGGTGCGAGCCCGGGGCTGGATGGAGGAGATGTTGAGCCGCCTGAAGGACGCCGATTGGAAGATGGGGCTGGAGGAGGAGTTTACCGTGCCCCCTGGATTCCAGGGGTCCCTCCGGCCCTATCAGAGCAAGGGGGTCTCCTGGCTGAAATATCTCCACCAGTATGGGCTAGGCGCCTGTCTGGCCGACGACATGGGCCTGGGAAAGACCGTGGAGCTGATCGCCTTCCTGCTCCGCCAGCGAGAGGGAGGGACGAGGGGGCCCACTCTGCTCATCTGCCCCATGTCCGTGGTGGGCAACTGGCAGCGAGAGCTGCAGCGCTTCGCCCCCACCCTCCAGGTCCAGGTGCACCACGGCACCGGCAGGCTGGCCGGACAGGACTTCACCCGGGAGGCAGAGGAGCAAGACGTGGTCCTCACCACCTACGCCCTGGCCCACCGGGACCGGGAGGCCCTCTCCGCCGTCCGCTGGAGACACCTGGTCCTGGACGAGGCCCAGAACATCAAGAATCCCGGGACCAGGCAGACCCAGGCCATCAAGATGATCCCGGCCGACTGCCGGATCGCCCTGACCGGGACGCCGGTTGAGAACCGGCTGTCGGAGCTGTGGTCCATCATGGACTTCCTCAACCCCGGCTACCTGGGTCCATCGGAGGCCTTCCGCCGGGAGTTCGCCCTGCCCATCGAGAGATACAGGAACCGGGAGAAGGGAGACCTCCTGCGCAAGCTGATCCAGCCCTTCGTCCTGCGGCGCCTGAAGACCGACCGGAGCATAATCCAGGACCTGCCGGAGAAGGTGGAGGCCAGGGTCTACTACCACCTCACCCGGGAGCAGGCCTCCCTCTACTCGGCGGTGGTGGAGGATATGCTGAGCCGCATAGATCTGTCCACGGGCATCGAACGAAAGGGGCTGGTTCTGGCCGCTCTCACCAAGCTCAAGCAGGTGTGCGACCACCCCGCCCTGCTCCTCCAGGACGGAAGCCCCCTGGACGGCCGCTCCGGCAAGCTCCAGAGGCTGGAGGAGATGCTGGACGAGGTGCTGGAGTCGGGAGAGAAGGCCCTGATCTTCACCCAGTTCGCCGGCATGGGGGCCATGCTCCGGCACCACCTGCAGGAGAAGCTGGGCTGTCAGGCCCTCTTCCTGCACGGAGGCACCACCAAGAAGGCCCGGGAGGATATGATCCACAGGTTCCAGTCGGACGGACCGCCCCTGTTCATCCTCTCCCTGAAAGCGGGTGGCTTCGGGCTCAACCTCACCGCCGCCAACCACGTATTCCACTTCGACCGCTGGTGGAATCCGGCTGTGGAAGACCAGGCCACCGACCGGGCGTTTCGCATCGGACAGAAGAGGAACGTCTTCAGCCACAAGTTCGTGTGCATCGGCACCCTGGAGGAGCGAATCGACCACATGATCGAGATGAAGAAGGAGCTGGCCTCCACGGTGATAGGGTCGGGCGAGGCCTGGCTGACGGAGATGTCCACCGACGAGCTGAGGGACGTCCTGTGCCTCAGCCGGGAGGCGGTGGCCCTGGAAGGTGACTGAGCCATGGGTTACTGGCAGTTCTACGAGCCGGCCCGGCCGATAGAGGTGAAGGGAGGCCTGAAGGCCAGGAGCAAGCGGGGCAAGATTGGCCAGACCTGGTGGTCTGAACGGTGGATCGGCCTCCTGGAGTCCTTCAACATGGGAGCCAGGCTGACCCGGGGGCGCGCCTACGCCAGGAAGGGCCAGGTGATCTCCCTGGATGTGGAGAAGGGCATGGTCAGGGCCAGGGTCCAGGGCACGAGGTCCGAGCCCTACCAGGTCAGGATCAGGCTGAAGCCCATCAGCGAAAAAGAGTGGAAGGCCGCAGAGAAGGCCATGGCCTCCCGGGCCGTCTTTGCCGCCAGGCTCCTCTCCGGGGAGATGCCCCAGGAGATCGAGGAGGCCTTCGTCGAGGCCGGAGTCTCCCTCTTTCCCCAGAAGAAGAAGGAGCTGGATACCGAATGCTCCTGTCCCGACTGGGCCAACCCCTGCAAGCACATAGCCGCCGTCTACTATCTCCTGGCGGAGAGCTTCGACCTGGACCCCTTTCTCATCTTCAAGCTGCGGGGAAGGACCAGGGAGGAGACCCTGGAAGCCCTGCGGGAGTTGCGGGCGTCGTCCGGCGAAGGAGAGACCGACGCCGCTCCGGCTGCGGTCCCCGGTTTGAAGGACAGCGTCCCAGCCCTGGAGGATTGTCTGGACTCCTACTGGCTGATGGGCCACAGCCTGGAGTCCCTGACCTTCAAGCCCGCTTTGCCGGAGGTGGAGAATGCGGTGCTGAAGAGGCTGGGTGAAGCCCCCTTCTCTGTGGGGAAGGAGAACATGGCCTCCCTGCTGGAGAAGGCTTACCGGAGGGCGGGGCGGGCCGCCTGCAAGAAGGCTTATGGAGAGCCGGAGGGCTTTTCGGAAGGCAATAGGGAGGAGAGCGAGGAGGCGGGAACAAGGGAGCAGGATTTCGATTGAGGCTGCCGGACTCTGGATGCCGCCGGACTTTAGCCGGGGATGGGCTTTCCGTCAAGATGGCTATGACAGCGGAAAGTTATTAATAGAAAAATCGCAATTAATTTGAGTGGGGGTAGCTAAGACGGATTCCAGGGACCGGGAGTTTTTAAGGGCGCTTCACCAGGAGAAGATCACGGCCCAGAACGAGCGGGCCAGCTACGTCACCAAGAAGCTGGCCTTCGTAACCGTGCTCTTCGGACTGAGCTCTCTCAACATCGGCGTCACCCTTTCGGAGATATCGAGGCTTTTGTACTTCGTGCCGCTGGCGGCCATCTGCTATGACTCGTACATCATGACCGCAGACACCCGGGTGAAGAGGATCGGAGCCTTCCTGGGCAGGCACCCCAGCTCCATGGCCGGGATGCTGGAGAAGGAGTGGGAAGGATTCGCCGCCACGCATCGCAGCACCCTTGCTCCCCTCACCGACGCCGCCCTCTCCGTGGTGGTGACCGTGGCCGCAGCCATTTACCTGAGCACCATGCAAACGGCGGGATATGACAGGCTCTCCCACATAGCCTTCCTCTCCTGGCTGGCCATCTCGCTATGCATAATCATGGTCCAGTGGATCAGGCACCGGCAACTGCTGAGAAAGATCGACTGCTACGAGAGCTATTACGAAAATCCGGTCATGGTGGAGAAGCTGAGCTACCACTGAGGGAGGGGGTCATACGACCAGGAGGCCCGGACAGGACCGACCGCCTTAATGGATTTTATTTCATGTATCTTATATTCCGGTATCTCTTCAAGACCGAAAACCGTCGCATCCCTTTCCATGGAGGCTGTGCCGCGAAGAGGCAGGACCATTTCGTCCTGTGGATGAAGTTGCAGGACTGGAAAAAAGCGAAAACTTTCAGCAAGAAAGCAGTAACTGAAGAGGCATTTTTGTCAAAAGCTTGATTTGGGATTCCTTGATTTTCCCGCCACCTGCGGCTCGTGGGGGATGCAGAGAGATGATGTGCATTAATGAACAGGAAATAAGTTTATATGGATTGACTGGGGTAGTAGGCCTTGGCTGGAGCAGCCCTGAATCAGAGGGCCCCCGGCGAGATTACAATTATAAATTACGGCAAAAACCAACATGTAGGAGGGAGCAGCAGTTCCAGGAGCGCGGCCTTTGTGCCGCGTTCCGGGGGCTGTTCCTGGCGTTTTAAAAATTGCCTCTTGGAATTCGTCCATGTTCATGGACTTTATCCGGCCATCTGAATCCCCACGGCCCTGCACCAGGGGGAAGCAGATCTGCAGTTTGCCGGTCAAATGAAGGGCTCGATGAAAGATCTTTTAAGACCTCACGGGCCACAGGGAGTCCGAGGTAAAGTGGATGGAGCTAGTTTTGCATCCCAGATCGGAGATCGACTCCCGCATAAAGAGGCTTCAGAGCCGGATGGAGGATATTGACGGAGCGCTGCTGTTTCAGTCGGCAGACCTGTGCTACTTCTCGGGA
>JAAEEW010000130.1 GCA_013415595.1 Methanosarcinales archaeon
CCCCTCGTGGCCTGCAGCCAGGGCCTGGCTGTAGATGGCCTGCACCACCTCCGGGTCCGAGGAGACCTGCTGCCGGGCCACGATCTCTTCGTCCGCGGCCTGCAAGAGGAGCTTCCTTCGTTCTTCCAGGGGCAGGTCCAGCAGGGTCTCTCCCTCCAGGTAGACGATGTCGAAGAGGTTCAGTCGCAGCGGGATCTCCGCCGCCTTGCGGCTGACGTGGTACTTGCGCCGAAAGCGCCTCAGGATGTCCTGGAAGGGCCGGGGCCGGCCGTCCTCTCCCATGGCCACCGCCTCTCCGTCCAGGATGGCCGTCGTGGCCTGGACGTGGCGGTGGACCACGGATACGATCTCCGGCAGGGAGGCGGTTACGTCCTCCAGCCGGCGGGAGAAGATCCGCACCGCCTCTCCATTCTTGTGAATCTGGACCCGGGCTCCGTCGAACTTCCACTCGATGGCCGTGGCCCCCTCCTTCAGCGAGGACTCGATGCTCTCCCCGATCTGGGCCAGCATCATCTTAATGGGGCGGTTGAGGGCCAGGTCCAGCTCCCCCAGGGTGCTAAGACGGGCGTGGCGGGCGGCAAGCCCCAGGTCGTTGGTCAGGTTGTAGCCCCGCTCCACCAGCTCCACCGGCTGGGCGAAGGCCCGGGCAATGGCATCCCTCACCAGACCCTCCCCCACCCCGATGCGCAGGTCCTCCATGGCCAGCCGGGCCAGGTACAGGGCCTCCAGGGGAGTGGACTCGCTGAACAAAAACTGCAGGTTCTTGACCTTGGCGTCCTGGCTGCCCTTCCCCGAGGCCCGGCTGACCGCCTGGAACCGCCGGTAGACGTCCATGATGGATAGCTGGTCGGACTCCATGAAGGCGGCCAGGGTCAGGGGCTTCTTCTTCTCCGCCACCCGGGCCGCCACCAGGCCGGGGTCGCCGGTGGCCCGCAGGATCTCCGCCATGGCCTCCTGGCTGAATCCCATGGCCCGGGAGAGGGCGTCGTAGAGAATGCTGGGGCCCACCCCCAGCTCTACGTCGGACTGGGGGAAGACCTTGCCCATGACGAAGTTCGCCGCCACCTCCAGCTCCGGGCCCTCCAGCTCTGCCAGAAAGGCGGCCAGGATCTCAACCTTCTCCAGGGAGCCGCTGACCTCACAGATCCGCTGACAGAGGTTTGCGAACTCCTGGAAACTGGTCATGATCAGAATATGGCGTCGATCTGCTTGGTCCGGTAGATGCTGACGATGTCGCTCAAGATGGCGCTGGCCGTCTCGATCCTTCCGGCACCCAGACCGGTGACGGTGATGGTCTCCGAGAGGTCAGTGTAGATGGCCGCGGCGTTCAGGGTAGAGCCCACCGCCAGGGGGCTTCCCAGGGGAACCAGCATGGGCTTGACCGTCAGGGCCGGGACCTCGCCGATGAGCTTGATGGCGTAGCCCCGCTTATGAGCCAGGATCAGGGCCTCCGGCGTGATCTCGGTGATGCCCCTCACCTGGACGTCGCTGTACTTCACGTCCATGTTGAAGACGGAGTTGGCCAGGATCACCACTTTGCCCGCCGTGTCCACGCCCTCCACGTCGTACGTGGGATCGGCCTCGGCGTAGCCCAGCTCCTGGGCCTCGTTCAGGGCGAAGCTGTAGGGGTACTTCTCCTCCGCCATGCGGGTGAGGATGTAGTTGCAGGTGCCGTTGAAGACCCCCCGCACCCCCAGGATCTTGTTTCCGACTAAAGTCCTCTCGATCAGGCTGATCAGGGGCATGGTCCCGCCAACCGTAGCCTCGAACTTCAGCATGACTCCCTTCTCGTCGGCCAGCTTCTTCAGCCGGCTGTAGGCCACCACCAGGGGGCCCTTGTTGGAGGTGACCACGTGCTTGCCGCAGGAGAGGGCCTCCTCCATGTGGCCGAGGCCAGGCTGGCCGTGGACGATGTTGGTGGGTGTGACCTCCACCACCAGATCGGAGTTCACCGAGCGGATTATGTCCTTGGAGCTGGCATCGGAGTTCTTGACGTTCTGAAGGGTCTTTTCTCCGATAACCTTCTCCGGGGCGATGCCGTCAGGAGAGATAACCGTCCCTGTGTGGTCGGTGATGCTCACGATCTTGAGGTCCAGCCCCAGATCCCTCATGAGCTTTCTCTTCCGTCCCACCACCTCGACCACGCCGTGGCCCACCACGCCGTAGCCGACCAGGGATATTTTGACCTCTCTCATATGGCCTCAGCCTCGATAGGTTCGATAACCAGCAGTTTCTTCTGAGCGCCCACCGCCCTCAATATGGCCAGAGATTTCAAGATCTCCTCTTTGCCGGTGGCGCGGATGCGCAAATAGGCCGAAGACGGCTCATCTATTCCAGGCATGACCAGGGACAAGTCCATCACTTCTGCAAAACCGGTGGAGTCGATCTGGTTGACCGTGTCTCCCAGATCGCTATCCAGAACGTGGCCCACCAGGAGGACGGTGACCTCCTCGATGAAACGCTCCTCTCCGGCTCTAACGACGACGATCCCGTTAGCCTGAAGCTCGCTCTTGACTCGCTCCAGCTTCGACCTGTCCATCTCCACGATAAATCGAACAGGAATCGTGCCTCTAGGCGTCTTGCGATCTCTATGGTGGACTACGCTGATGATGTTGCCCTTGATCTCCTTTAATGGCTGCAAAGCCAGCAACAGTTGCCCTGGTATATCCTGCAGCTCCAGGTCCATCGAAAGTCGCATGTCAAGCATTCCTCATAAATTACTGGACTCACCATCAGCTTTTAAGACATAAATCTTGTGCAGAGAAAGAGTTTATTTGTAAAAGAAAAATCTTCCCGTCGCCGACCAGGAAAGGCACGGGAAAAATGGACGCGGAGAACCCCAAAACCGGGATCGGCCCAGGAATGCCCGGCAATTGCCGGCCTGTTGCAGCCCTTTGCCCGGCAGGGGCCAGGGAACGGCAGACAGCCCTCCCCCCGAAACATGGGAGGACTGGCACGCCCGGGAGGGTAGACTCTAAAGAAGGCCGGGGCCACTGGCGGCCTTGGCCTGAGGAGAGTATGGAGATGAAGGAGGGCTGCAGAGGGACGGATGCACCTTCCCGGGCCGGGGACCGGGGTTCACCACCGGGGTTGCCTTCCACCACCGCGGCATGAGGTCAGGCCATGAAGGATAATAGAATTAAAATAGAAAGACTTTGGACATTCTGATTCAATCGAGGCAAGATACAGGAGATGCCAGTTACAGCAGATGATTTAGGAGGAGGATTTACTTGGCTTGCATTAAGAGGCCCTTTGCGGGACTTGTTGTGGCACTGATGCTGCTAATTCAGTTGACGGCAGCGGGATCTCAGGGGGCAATAGTGGTCTGCCAGAGCGGCTGCCAGTTTGCAACCATTCAGGCAGCCATCGACGCTGCATATCCCGGGGACATAATTGAGGTTCAGAGCGGAAACTACAGCGAGAAGGTGATCGTCACCAAGAACGTCACCTTGCGAGGCCTGGATACGGGAAAGGGAAAGCCGGTCATTAACGCCGGGGAGATTGGAAGCGCGGTGACCATCTCCGCCGACGGGGTGACCCTGGAGGGCTTCGTGATCACCAAGTCCGGACACTGCGGATGCGGAAACGCCGGGATCAGGATCAATTCCAACAACAACACCATCCGGGGAAACGTGGTGGTGGACAACAAGTACGGAATATACTCCGGCCTGACCAGCGGGAACCTGATTTACCAGAACGATTTCGTGAACAACGACATCAGCGCCTTGGACAGCGGGACGAACCAGTGGACGGACAGCGACGGCCTCCTGCGCATCATCAAGAACATCCTGGGCCATCCCGGGGGCAACCACTACAGCGACTTCGATGAGCCTGGAGAGGGCTGCAACGACGCCAATGGCGACGGGGTGTGCGACATGGCCCACAACATCACCGGCGGAGTCAACGTCGATCAAAAGCCCCTGGTCTCCATATCCATCTGAAGGCCATTTTTCCACCTGAGACCAAAGGAACGATCCGGGAACCTGAGTCTTCCGGATGGGTCACCAGAGGGCCTGGGACCTTAGAACGGCAGGGACGGCGGCTCATGGGCCGCTGCCCCTAGCCGCCTGATGGCCTGGATTTTTTGGTAGCGTCCCGAATTTGATGTAAAATGGTAGTAGTAATACCGACGATAGGCAGTTTGCCACCATAATCCTGGCGGCATTCTGACCTATCAGAGTTAATTATAATAGGCCCTGTATCCTTACTTGAAAAGAGCAACAAATCAAGGAGGACACAAGGCCATGATGCCATTTGAGCCGATAATAAATTATCTTGTCGATCCGAATAGCGGACTGAGGCAGGTCATCACCGATTTTCTGAATGAAGTGATGCAGTACGAGGCGTATCAACAGAGCGGCGCGCGTCCTTACGAGCGCACATCTCAAAGGAAAGCACATCGAAACGGCACAAAACAACGAACGCTAAAGACCCGTGCTGGCGAAATAATCCTGGATAAACCTCAATTTCGAGAATTTCCGTTTGAATCTAAGGTATATGAAAGATATTCTCGTGTAGAGCAGGCTTTGCTAATGACAATAGCAGAATCGTATATTCAAGGCGTTTCTACCCGTAGGATGGAAGAATTAGTCAAAAGCTTTGGTTTACGTAGAATATCTGCATCCGAAGTCTCTCGGATATGCTCGATTCTGGACGAAAAGGTTAATGAGTTCCTTAAGAGGCCGATTGAAACCAAGATTCGCTATCTGATTGTGGATGCAACCTACTTTAAGGTCAGACAAGGTGCTCGATATAGAACCAGAGCACTGCTGATCATCGTGGGAATACGCGAGGATGGTCTCAGGGAGATCCTGGGCGCC
>JAAEEW010000131.1 GCA_013415595.1 Methanosarcinales archaeon
AGTCGGTGGAGTTTCACATGTACTCCAACTGGTTGAGGCTGCACGGGACCATCAAGTCGGGAATGGATGTTGGATCGTACCACACCCTGAACATAGAGGTGGGGACGGAGCTCTCCATCATCAGGCGCTGGAGGGCGGACCAGTTGCAGCGAATAGAGGAAGCTGTGGCCGAGTCGGAGCGCCCGAAGGTGGTCCTGGCCCTGGTGGAGGAGGGAGAGGCCAGCATTGGCGTTCTCCGCCAGTTCGGGATTCAAAATGCCGGGGAGGTTCGCATGGGGAGCGGCAAGGGGGCCACGGAGGACCGGCGCGGCCAGTTCCTCCACCAGTGTGCAGACCTCATCAACCAGGTGGCGGGAGAGGACGCCCGGGTGATCCTGGCTGGCCCGGGATTCACCAAGGAGGATCTGTTGAAGGTGCTGAACACAAAATATCCCGACCTCTCCAGCCGGGTGATCATGGACGACGCCTCCACCATCGGCAGGGCCGGCTTCCAGGAGGTGCTCCGCCGGGGGGCGGTGGAGAGGATACTGGAGTCCAGCCGCCTGGCCCTGGAGGCCAGGCTGATCGAGGAGGTCTTCAAGGAGATCGCCACCGACGGCAAGGCTGCCTACGGGCTGGAGGAGGTCATGTCCGCCCTGAACTACGGCGCCGTGGAGACCCTGCTGGTGCTGGACGAGAAGGCCAGGCAGGGGAGAATAGACGCCCTTATTCGCGATGTCATGAGCGGCCGGGGCCGGGTGGTGATCTTCAGCTCGGAGTTCGAGCCGGGTGAGCGACTGGCCGCCCTGGGGGGGGTAGCCGCCATCCTCCGGTTCAAGATTGCCGGATAGAGCCCCCCCGGATTCGATTCCCCTCCTGTGGGAGTGGGATACTGCTTTATATGGATAGGCCCACCCCCAAGCTCGATGATTCCCTGCGACAAGTGCAGAGCTCCGGCCGTAATTTACCAGAAGTACTCCGGGATGCACCTGTGCTCCGCCCACTTCGACCAGGACCTGGTGCGAAAGGTCCGGGAGACCCTGAGACGCTACAGGATTTTTGGGAAGGGCGGCCTGGTGGCAGTGGCGGTCAGCGGCGGCAAGGACAGCTCAGCCCTCCTCTACATCCTCAAGAACCTCTTCTCCAAAAGACGGGATATCGAGCTGGTGGCTCTGCTGGTGGACGAGGGGATAGCCGGCTACCGGGAGGAGACCCTGCGGGCGGCCCGGGAGGTGGCGGAGAGGCTGGAGGTGCCTCACCGCACCCTGAGCTTCCAGGAGTCTCTGGGGATCACCACCGACCAGGTGGCAGCCCTGGACACCGCCCAGGCCCCCTGCACCTACTGCGGGGTATTTCGAAAGAGCATCCTGAACCGGGCGGCCCGGGAGATGGGGGCCCTGGCCCTGGCCACCGGCCACAACCTGGACGACGAGGTGCAGACGGCGATGCTGAACTACCTGCGGGGAGACGTCTTGCGGCTCTTTCGCCTTCAGCCGAGACGACCCCTGGAGGGCATGGTCCCCCGGATCAAGCCTCTGCGCCGGGTGCCGGAGAGGGAGGTGGCCCTCTTTGCCATCACCCACGGCCTCTTTCCGGGGAGGTCCGGCTCCTGCCCCAACGTCCCCCGGGCCATGCGTCTGGAGGTCAAGCAGATGATCAACGACATGGAAGCTCGCCACCCGGGCACCAAGTACGCCATCATGAAGGGCTTCGAACAAATCATGGAGCTGCGACCGGAGAGCAGCTTTCAGGCCACCCTCTGCCAGAGGTGCGGCGAGCCCACCGGCAATGAGATATGCCAGAGCTGCCGGCTCCTGGAGCAGCTTTCCGGGGGCAAAGCCTTTAAGTCAAAATGATGCCAAAGGGCTGGAAGAAAGGGCCTCGGTAGCTCAGCCGGTCAGAGCGAGTGACTTGTAATCACTAGGTCGCGTGTTCGAATCACGCCCGGGGCTTTCTTGCCAGATGTTCTATTGTTCCCGTAAATTGGTGAGGAGGACAATCATGAAAACCATCCCCGTGCATCCGAGGACCGCTCTGGCAGTGGCGGGATTGATCCTGATTCTGGCCGCTGCCTCTCTATGCCCATCCTCGGCCCAGTCTTCGACAAAGCCCATGGTCTCCGAGGTGGACAGCTCAGACCGGGACTTGCAGGAGCTGGAGGCTCTGTTCTCAGGAGCAAAGATCGACGTCTCCGGCGAAGCAGAAAAGATCCTTCAACCCGGCAGCAACGCCGGATTTTTTGGCGGGGACCCCATGAGCGCCCTTTACAGTCCGCCTTATGCAGACGTATTTAAAAACGACTCTCTGTATGCGGATTTTCTGGGGCTTTTCTCGGAGGGAATCACGCCGCCATTCATGAACGTGACCCAAATCGATTCATACCTTAATGTGACGGAGAAGAAGACCTCCTCCATCAGGCATGTAATCAGTTGATCCGTCAACGTCGTCTTCTTTTGACGTCCAGCCTGGTCTTACATCTGGGGCAAGCCTTGGGCTTGCTCACCCTCGCCTCCCACTGGTATCCGCACTTCATGCATTTCATCTGCTTCATATATACGTCATTGTAATAAGAGTATTAATAACTTTCCATGGATATGAAATACGCATGCGCATTTGGCCTGAAGATGATGAACCATGTCGGAAATTCCGCCGGAGCGCAAAGGCTATAATTGGATCTTACATCATAAATAAGGATTCCATGAACGAGATTTTGGAGATCCTATCGGAGAATGCCAGGGCCAGCAATGCCGAGATCGCAGCTCTTCTGGGCAGACCGGAAGAGGAGGTGGCCAGGGTGATAAAAGAGCTGGAGGATTCAGGGGTCATAAGAAGGTACCTCGCCATGATCGACTGGGAGAAGGCAGGTGACGGATACGTCTACGCCGTCATCGAGCTCAAGGTGGCCCTTCAGCGCAAGACCGGATACGACGCCGTAGCCGAGCGGATCGCCCGATTCTCAGAAGTGCAGTCCGTGAGGCTCATCTCCGGCGATCACGACCTCTCCGTCACCGTGAGGGGCAAGTCCATGAAGGACGTGGCCTACTTCGTGGCCGAGAAGATCGCATCCCTGGAGGGCGTGGAGTCCACCTGCACCCACTTCATACTCAAGAGCTACAAGGAGCACGGGGTGACCCTCACCGACAAGCCGAAGCCCAAGAGGCTGGTGGTAACGGCATGAGCAAACTTCGCATGAAGGAGCTTTCCGCCTGGAATCCCGATGAGCACCTGTCCAGCACGGTGAGGTCCATGCCCCCCTCGGGCATCAGGAAGTTCTTCGACCTGGTGAGCGGGATGGAGGGGGCCATTTCCCTGGGCGTTGGAGAGCCGGACTTCGTCACCCCCTGGCACATCAGGGAGTCCTGCATCTACTCTCTGGAGTCGGGCTATACCTCTTATACCTCCAACAAGGGGATGCCCGAGCTGCGAGAGCTGATCTCGGACCAGGTCAGCGATGAGCAGGGACTGTACTACGACCCGGAATCTCAGGTCCTGATCACCACCGGAGTGAGCGAGGCGGTGGACCTGGCCTTCCGGGCCACCCTCAACCGGGGAGACGAGGTGATAATCCCCGAGCCCTGTTACGTGGCCTACGTTCCGGACGTGGTCCTGGCCGGGGGGACGCCGGTGGCGGTGGACACCAAGCTGACAGACAGCTTCAAGCTCCGGCCGGAGGATATTCAGCCGGCCCTGACCGAGAAGAGCAAGGCCCTGATGCTGAGCTATCCCAACAACCCCACCGGAGCCATCATGACCCGCCAGGACCTGGAGGATATCGCAGACCTGGTGGTGGAGAACGATCTGCTGGTCATCTCCGACGAGGTCTACGGACACCTGACCTACGGAGCTATGCATTTCAGCTTCTCCCAGCTTGAAGGCATGCAGGAGAGGACCCTGGTCCTAAACGGCCTGTCCAAGTCCCATGCCATGACCGGCTGGCGGATCGGCTACGCCCTGGGAGATCCCCAGGTGGTGGGGGCCATGACCAAGATCCACCAGTACACCATGCTCTGCGCCCCCATAA
>JAAEEW010000016.1 GCA_013415595.1 Methanosarcinales archaeon
GCTCCACCACTCAGCAGGACCTCGACTCTCTGGTCCAGGATCCGGCCGAGTTCCTCGAACAACTCGTTAATCTCCTCACGCCTGGAAATTTTATTAGAGCTTGTTATCATAGAGATCTGCCCTATCCTTGATGTCTTCCAGGGTTGGATAGCCACTGATCCTCTCGCCCTGCAGCACCGCCTTTATGTCTTCTACCATGGGATGATCGATGGCCTCCAATTTATCCCTGTTCTTTAGATAGAATAGCACACAGAAAAGCTTCTGGAAGGCCTCCCACGCCGAGTCCAGAGAGTGGATGAAGACTTCCTGGATGGATAGCTCTCTTTTGGGCAGGGTGTAGTAATTATCCCGCAGGCTTAGCTCTATTCCGTATTCCTTGTAAGCGGAAAAGGAGGTGAATGTGGCATCCTGGGGGCGTATGCTCTTGAAGAGCACATTGTCTCTGTAGCTTTTAATAAGCAAGGCCTCCCTTGGTATAAGGCGCAGGGCCTGGTATTCCTGGAGGGCAGCCGCGAAGCCTTTAATCTCCGGCCAGATGATTTCGTTCAATGAGTAGAGATATGATCTGCCCTGTTTGGTCCGCTTCACTGCGCCCAGGCGGATGAAATCCTTTAGATAACGGTATATTGTCTTTCGTGGGATGCCAGACTCTTTCTCCAGCATCTCGACCATCTTTTGTTGGTCCTCAATCAAGGCTAGCAGATCAACTCTTCTGTCGGCCAAGAGGAGTGGGAAGGGAGAAGCACGATGTGCAAAGTAAAGCTTCTTGAAGGCCTCAGCTGCAGTAGTCCTGGCCATGGCTATATACTTTCCATCACGCTCCAGCATGCCTTTATCGACGAGGCCGGTAACGAGGCGGGAGAGGGTGGCGGGGTGAAGATTCAGGGCCTGGGAAAGATCTCTCGGATGAAGTGCTTGCTTTGATCCGGCAACAAGCACCAGGGCCTTGATCTCGCTCTCGCTGAGTCTCATTCATCTCACTAATCGTCGTTATCTTATATATACATGATGTTTTATGAGAATAAATTGCGCACGACTGAGTTGGCAGACGTTTGAACCTCTGTTCTTCGAGGGCAAGAACGGCATGAGACCATCAATTATGGTCGTCTGCCTTGCGAATCTCGTATGCTTGGTCGACGATGGAAAATAAAATATGTAATATAAATAGTCAATTTAACTTAAGTTTGCCAGAAATCCGACAGCGTTGATCACCATTATCTGGCGATTTTCCTTTGATCATTCTTCCCTGATCATTCTTCCCGGGCCGTCTTCCTGGCCATTCTTCTCTGCCATCTCCCCGAGCAGGGCTTCCACCGCCAGCTCCACCGAGCGCCGGGAGTTGTGCCTGGGGGTCCATCCCGTCCTTTGCAGGGCCTCGATGGAGAGGAGCATGACCTTCACGTCTCCCTTCCACCCCCGTCCGTCGATGCCTCCGGTGTAGCGGTAGCTGACGTCGTCCAGCTCCATCTTCTCCACCACCACGTCTGCGATCTCGGTGACGCTGATGTGGTCCTGTGATCCGATGTTGAAGATGTTGACCTCATGGGAGGAGCTTTTCACGCAGTGCACCATGGCCTGGACGCAATCATGCACCTCCAGGTAGGATTTTCGCTGGGCTCCAGAGCCCAGAATCTCCAGCTCGCCTGGATCTTGCTGCAGCTTGCGGATGAAGTCCACCAGCACCCCGTGGGTTCCCCGCTGGCCGACGATGTTGGCGAAGCGGTAGATCCAGCTTTGCATGTCGAAGGTGTGGCAGTAGGAGGAGATCAGGGCCTCGCAGGAGAGCTTGGATGACCCGTAGAGGGAGATGGGCTTCAGCGGTCCGTAGTCCTCCGGGGTGGGGACCACGGAAGCCTCGCCGTAGACCGTGGAGGTGGAGGTGAAGGCGATCCGGTCCACCCCGGTGCGGCGCATGGCCTCCAGCAGGCAGTGGGTGGCCACGATGTTTTGCTCCAGGTGCACGCTGGTGTCGTCCGCCCCCAGCTTGACGTCGGGATTGGCCGCCAGGTGAAAGACCATGTCGTGACCGGCCACCACGTCGTCCAGGGGCTGCAGGAGGTCTCGACGAACCAGGCGAAATCGAGGGTTGTCCAGATGATGCCGGACGTGCTCCATGCGGCCGTGGCTGAAGTTGTCCAGCACCGTAACATCGTTGTTCCTGAGCAGCTCGTCGACCAGGTGCGAGCCGATAAAGCCGGCGCCGCCAGTCACCAGGATCTTCCTGTCTTTGAGCATGAGGGTGGATGAGGACTTTTTAAAGATATAACTTGTCCTGGATCTCCAAGGTCTGGAAAGCCCCCGGCTCTTAAAATTGAATCATCGATCCGGCCCTCCACTCAAACGAAGGTGGGCCACCTGCTCTCCCGTGACGGCTGGATCGTAGCTCCGGGGCCCTTGTCGCCCAGCATCTGCAATACCTGCAATAGCCCTGGCTCTGTCCCTACCAGGATACCTTCTTGCGGTAGTGGTTCCTCACCATGATGGCTGCCAGGTTCAGGACCAGGACCAGGAGAATGAGCACCAGGGCCGTTCCCCAGGCATTGCTCTCCACGTCCCAGGCCCCCAGGAAATAGATGAGCTGCAGCAGGTGGTAGCAGAGGTTGTTCACCGGCTGGTAGGGGTCGGGGATCACTCCGTAGATCTTTTGCACAGGCATGGCGGTGAAGGTGACCGCCGTCCACATTATGGGCGCCGTCTCTCCGGCGGCCCGGGCCACCCCCAGGATCAGGCCGGTCAGGATTCCAGGCATGGCCGAGGGCAGCACCACCTTTTTGATGGTCTGCCATTTGCTGGCCCCCAGGGCCACGCTCCCCTCTCGCAGGGAGTTGGGAACCGACTTCAGGGCCTCCTGGCTGGTGAGGATGATGGTGGGCAGGTTCATAAGCCCCAGGATGACCGAGCCTGCCAGCAGGGATATGCCGAAGGTGGCCACCAGGAAGGCCAGCCCGAAGAGGCCGTAGACCACGGAGGGCACGCCGTTAAGCCCGCCCACGGCTATGGATATCACCCGCTTCAGCTTGATGCTTCGGGAGTACTCGTTCAGATAGATGGAGGCCCCGATTCCCAGGGGGGCGGAGACCAGCATGGCCCCCACGATCAGCCAGAAGGTGCCCTCGATGCAGGTGCTGATCCCGCCCTTCTGCCCCAGGCTGTAGTGGGGGCCGGTCAGGAACTCCGGGCTCAGGGCCCACATGCCCTTGAAAAGAATGGTGAAGAAGATGCCGCCAAGAATTAAGATGGTCAGCAGGGCGGAGAGCCGGATCAGGGAGAAGACGAAGGCCTGGCGGCCTTTGGTGGTGAATCGATAATGAATGTTCAGGGCGTCCTTGATGGCCACCAGGCTTGCCAGGAGCACCAGGAAGGGGAAGACCAGGTTGTAGCCAAAAGAGCCGTCCAGCCCGGAGAGCTGGAGCCTCATGTCCGGGACGACCAGGCCGGAGATTCGCAGGTAGAGGATCAGAGGAAAGAAGAGGATATCAGCCTGCAGCATAGAGGCCCTCTTCGGGCCCAGCGTCTTCCAGGGTCGGGCCGTGGCCGCCGAGGCCGCCAGCAGGACGGCCAGGGCCAGGAGCCCCCAGTCCCAGAACCTCTCCAGGTGTCCGAGGCCTGACTGTAGGACCAGGGCGGCGATGGAGGTGAAGAACAGGGTCAGGGCCAGGCCCACGCTGGCCATCTCCAGGATCTTCAGCCGCATCAGTACCCTCCAAACTTCTTCTGGATGCGGGCCCGGATGATCTCCGAGGTGATGTTCAGTATGGTCACGATCACCAGCAGGACCAGCCCCACGGCGAAGAGGGAGCTGTAGTGCAGGGAGCCATGGGCCACCTCCCCCATCTCCCCGGCGATGACCGAGGTGAAGGTGGCTCCCCTATCGAAGACGTCGAAGAGGGGGCTTGGGCTCCGGGCGATGTTGCCCACCACCAGCAGGGCGGCCATGGTCTCCCCGATTATCCGGCCCACGTTGAGGATTACCGCGGCGATGATCCCCGAGGAGGCGGCGGGGAGGGTGACGTTTCTCACCGTCTGCCACTCCGTGGCCCCCAGGGCCAGTGAACCCTCCTTGAACTCCTTGGGAACCGCCCGCAGGGAATCCTCGCAGATGGTGGCCAGGGCGGGGATGAACATGACCCCCAGCAGCACCGCCGCCGCCAGGATGGATCTGCCGGTGAGCATGTCGAAGGTGCTGCCCAGGTACGAGACCAGCACCAGGACGCCCAGAAAGCCGTAGACGATGGAGGGGACCCCGGCCAGGAGCTCGATGGCCGGCTTCAGGATCTCCCGTCCCAGGGGGCTGGCCAGCTCGGAGAGGTAAATGGCCAGGGGAAGCCCGATCAGAATGTTGATGACCAAAGCCAGGGCCGTCACCAGCAAGGTGCTGGTGATCAGGGGCATCATGCCAAAGATGCCTCCGGGGGAATGCCACTTGTTGCCCAGGAGGAGGTGGACGGGGCCCACCTCGTAGAACGCCGGCACGGACTCTCTGATCAGGAAGTAGAAGATCAGGGCCATGATGATTATCGAGGTGATCGCGGTGAAGAAGAAGAAGGCCTCCACGGCCTTGTCGCCGTACCTGCGGGCAGTGCCACCACCTCTCAACATACAATGGGCTAGACGGCGCCCATCTTTTATAGCCTTTTTCTATATTATCTATATAGATCTGCGATTACGCTATATGCTATATAGATCTTTGACCAATACTTTGGGACGAAGTGGTCAGAGCCCATCGATTCTGGAGAGGATCTCCTGGGGGTCGTACCTGGTCTTCACCGTCCGGCTCCTTCCCCGGGTGCCGGAGCCCGTGAAGTCGGTGTCTATCAGCCGGACGGCGTCCAGCTTGTTCAGGATCTCGTGAAACCGGGTGTATCCGGAGCCGGTGACCTCGTGAAACCGGGTGTAGATCTCTCCCGCTCGCTTTCCGTCGTTCTCCACCGCCAGCCTGAGCACCGTGATCTCGTCATCCTTCAGGGACTTGAGGGCGTAGGTAAGCTGCACCAGCCTGGACCGCCCGAAGGAGCCGTCCACGTCCTCCGGGGAGACGGCCCTGGATGCCCTCCGCTCTGCAGAGAGGCCCGCCCTTCGCAGCAGGTCTATCCCCACCCGCAGGTCGCCTGCATTCTCCGTGTATTCGGCCACCATCTCCAGAACCTCCTGGGAGACCACCCCCGGATAAAACCCGAGCTGGGCTCTCCTGGCCAGTATGTCCCGGATCTCCGCACCGGTGTACAGGGGGAAGGGAATCTCCTCCGCCTGGAAGATGGATGCCACCCGGGGATCGAAGACGTACTTTAGGGAGGGCTCGCTCAGGACGGCGATCACCCCCACCTTGGCCCCGGGGCAGGTCTCGTGGGCCCGCAGCAGGGAGTACAGGACGTGGTCCACCTCCCTCTCGTGGAACAGGTAGTTGAAGTCGTCCAGGGCCACCACCAGGACGGTCTCCTGGCTGGCGCAGTGGCTCATCACCTTCTCGAAGATCCTCTTGAACGAAATGCCGCTGGACGGGGGGGTGTAGCCGAAGACCTTGCGATAGATCTGGTAGAATACGGCATAGCGGGTGTAGTCCATCTGGCAGTTGACGTAGGTGGGGACCACCTTGCTGGAGTGGGCCTCGATCTCCTCGAAGAGCTTGTTGATGGCTGTGGTCTTGCCGGTCCCCGGCGGCCCCAGACAGAGGGCGTTGACCGGCCTTGCCCCCTGCATGGCCGGCCGGACGCAGAACTTCAGGCTGTTCATCTGGGACGTGCGGTGGTGGAAATGCTCGGGAACGTAGTCCAGCTCCAGCATCTCCCGGTCCTTGAAGAGGGTCTCGTCCCAGAGGAGCATGTCCTTGACCATGCCATCACCTTGATCCTTCAACATTATTCAGGCTGGCGCTCCCTGAAAGAAAAAATAAAAAAGAGAGATTCATCCCTGGAGCAGCTTTTGAATCTCTCGTCTGAGGGTCTCGCTCACCAGGGCTCCGTCGGCCCTGCCCCTCAGCTCCTTCATCACCAGGCCCATCAGCGGTCCTATCGCCCTCTCCTGGCGGTCCCGGACCAGCTTCTCCTTCTGGGCCACGATGCTCTTCACCACCGTCTCCACCTGGGACCGGTCCACCCCGGCCAGGCCGGCCTGCTCTGCAGCAGCGGCGGCCTCCATCTCCGGGGAGGCGGCCAGGACCTTCAGCACCTCGGGGATGCCCTCCTTGGCCAGCTTGCCCTGGGAGAGCAGGGCCAGGCAGGCGGAGAAGTGGTCGTCGGTGAGGTTTCCCACCGGCACGCCGTCGTGGGCCAGCTCCTGGGGCGTGGTCTCTAGGGTCCTCACCACCACGGCCGCAGGCAGGTCGTACCTCTTCACCAGCTCCTCGAATAGCTGGAAGTTGGGCGAGGCGGCCATCACTCGGGCCAGCTCGGGATTCAGGCCGTGCTCCTCCTGGAAGCGGGCCGCCCGGTCGGTGAACAGCTCCGGCAGCTTGAGTCTCTCCAGCATCTCCCCGGTCACCAGGACCGGGGGCACGTCCGTCTCCGGGTACATGCGGGCCGAGCCGGGAAGGGGCCTCATGTACTCCGAGGCCCCGTCGGGAAGGGCCCGCCTGGTCTCCTCGGGCACGCCCACCAGGGCCTCCCGGGCCCGCTCCAGGGCTGCCAGGAGGGCCTTTGACGCCCGGTCTCCAGGAGCGGCCACCATGATGAATCCATCCTCATCGCTCGCATGGAGCCGATCCCTGACCAGGGCTAAATCCTCATCGGTGATCCCGTAGGCGGGAAGCTCGTCGCTGTGGAATATTCCTCCCACCCCGGCCCGCCTGGCCCGGTCGGATAGCTCGGTTCCCAGCCGGCGCCCGGGCTGGACCTCCTGGCCGATCAGGCCGGCAAATCCCCTCAGCCTGGCTGCCAGGACCACCCCCTCTTTCTTTAGGGCGCCCTGGATAACGCGAGAGGCCGACTTTCGGAAGATATCGGTAACGTCCACCGGCTCGTCGGATGCCTGGGCCCCCCTCTCTTTGAGCTGGTCCCTGATCTTCAGCAGGTTGACCTGGCGGAGGGCCTCCAGCTCCACGATGCGATCGATGAGGTTTAAGGCCTGGACGCCCTTGACCTCCACCCGGGCCCCCCCGGCCACGGAGACGTTGACGTCCTGCCGGATGGTGCCAAGCCCCCTCTTGACCCGGCCGGTGGAGCGCAGCATCATCCCCAGGATCTGAGCCACCTCCCGGGCGTGGGCCGGGCTTACGATGTCCGGCGCCGTGCCTATCTCCACCAGGGGTATTCCCAGGCGGTCCAGGGAGAAGACCAGCTCGTCGTCCCGGTCATCGATGATCCGGGCGGCCTCCTCCTCCAGGCAGAGTATGTCTATTCCCACCTCTCCCTGGGAGGTCTCCACATGGCCGTGGGAGCCCACGTAGGCCGTCCTCTGGAATCCGGAGGTGTTCGAGCCGTCGATCACCGTCTTTCGCATGGTGTGCACCTCGTCCACGATCTGCATGTGAAGCAGCCTGGCGATGATCAGGGCTATCTCCACCGCCTCGGGATTGAGGACGCTTGGCGGCTCCTCGTCGGCCTCCACCAGGCAGGTGGTGTCGTAGGACTTGTAGATGAACTTCCTGGAGACCAGGGTCTCCTCCAGGGCTGCCCGGTCTATCTCCCCCAGCTCGCTCCTGGACGGCCTCAGGTAGCGGAAGAACTCCAGGTTGGAGTCTCCCACCTCCCGCAGCACTGTTGGGCAGCCGCAGAAGAGCTTGCTGGCGGAGTCTAGCTGCTGATGGATCTCGATGCCGGATACAAGGCCGATGGCCCGGTAGTCCAGACCGGATTCTTCTCTATCGGTCATCAATCTCCTGACCTTGGCGGCTTGACCCTTTTAGCAGCTTCCCTTATATCCTCCGCTTTTACCGTCTTCCTCTTGGCATGGTTGGCCCAGCCCACGGCCTCTTTGGCCACCTCCAATCCATAGCTCTCCAGGATCTCTGCCAAGGTATCTCTCGCTCCCTCACTGACTCTCTTGGCCCCTGCCTCGCGTATCAGCCTGCTCACAGGAGCAACTGGAAGTATTGCCATCTTTTATCACCCCAGATACTTCTAGCGACCAACAAAACTGGATTTCTCAACCTAAATTGGCATTTATTGCTCTTATAGATCCATATATATAACTTTCGCAGAGAAGAAGGCTTAATACCTTTTCATAAAGCCTATCTAACTGAACGGCCATTTAGCACAGCTGTAATCCACGAATTTGCATCTTAATTTGCCTTTGATATCCTTTTGAGAACCGCTTTCCCTTTCAAGATGCTGAAATCACCCTGAAACGATCTCTTCAGGTTTTCTTAAGCAGAGCGCAAATTGGCCTCTTCGGCCATATTCCCTGGCCCCGGGCCACGGCGCGAAGGCGGAATGGCAAGGATTAAATGGCAAGGATTAACTAGGATGCTGGAAAAAAGAGATACCGTCGCAGCTATCATCCACAGATTCATCCTTTGGGGAGGTCGTCTGCGAGCTGGCCGGCCATTAGGTGGGGAAAAATGAAACA
>JAAEEW010000132.1 GCA_013415595.1 Methanosarcinales archaeon
GAGCGAATAAGGAGAGGCTGGCGCATGAGGTCATCTCAGGCGCCAGGTTTTGCTGCGTGGCCCTCCGGTGAATTCCGTGTGGATCCCATGCAGCAAGGCTTAGAGCAGTGAGCCTCCATCTCGCTTTTGCATCAGCGGAAATGTGGATATAGGGTCGTTTCTTACAGGCTCACTGCTATAAGCTTATCTTAATAATTAAAAAAGATTTCCGTCAAGATATTACATGGGCTGATGGATGAATATAATATTATTATCAAAGGGGTGCCCCCTTCGACCCCGGGCTCCAGGAAGGCCGTCGTAGTGGTTATTATAAAATTATTTGTTCTTATCTAGTATATCCTAACGACAGGCTTTTATAACTACATATCCCTCTATCTGCTGGTGAGTCCATGCATATCCCAGACGGCTATCTAGGGCCTTACACTTATCTGGCCATGTGGGTCATTATGTTCCCCATCTGGATCATCGCGGGAAAGAGACTGAGCCAGGAGCTCAAATCAAGACAGGTGCCGCTGCTCGCCCTTTCAGCAGCCTTCACCTTCGTCATCATGATGTTCAACGTCCCCATACCTGGAGGCAGCACCGGACATGCGGTGGGAGGAGCCATCATCGGCATAGTGCTGGGCCCCTGGGCGGGGGTCATCGCCATCTCCGTGGCCCTGATCCTGCAGGCCCTGATGTTTGGAGACGGAGGCATCACTGCCATTGCCGCCAACTGCTTCAACATGGCTGTGATAATGCCCTTCACCGCCTACTACGCCTACAGGATCCTCAGCGGCAGCTCGGATATCGCCTCTTCCAGGAGGGTTTTAGCCTCAGCCGCCGCAGGCTACATCTCCCTGACCTTTGCTGCTGCCAGCACCGGCTTCATGTTCGGGCTGCAGCCCCTCCTTCACCGGGCAGTGGACGGGATGCCCCTTTACATGCCCTACGGCCTCAACGTCACCATGCCGGCCATGATGATCGAGCACGTTTTGGGATTCAGCTTCCTGGAGGCCCTGGTCACTGGCCTGATCTTCGCCTACATCCAAAAGGCCGATCCTTCGTTGCTGGCCATGAGCAGCGGACGGAGCAAGAGTTCCCGGGCGTCGGCATCCTTCTGAGGTGAGAGTAAATGGAGACATCCGTCAAAAAAATGGCTGTGGCCCTGATGGTGCTGGTGGTCCTGACACCCCTGGGATTGCTGGCTGTGGGAGAGACCTTCGGAGAGTGGGGAAACGAAGAGATCCAGGAGAAGCTGGGCTACGTCCCGTCCGGACTGGAGGGACTCTCCTCCCTGTGGAGCGCTCCCCTGCCCGACTACGCCTTCCCCGGCGATGAGACCACGGTTGGCTCTGTGGCGGCCTACGTGCTCTCTGCCATCATCGGCATCCTGATCTGCGGTGGGCTGCTCTACCTGTTTGGAAAGAAGGTGGCCAGGAACTAGATCGCTCGGCCACTAAATTTTTAAAAATGGAAAAATTAAAAAAAGGGATATCGATATTGGTAAATTGATATTGATGGGGCGGGGGGCACCTGCCTCCATCCCCCTGCCCTCATTCCCCGTCCTCCTTTCCGCCAAATTTTTCGGTCCAAATTTTTCAGTCCCTTTTTCATCCTTCAGGCGTACATATCTCCGCGCTCGATCTCCCGGGAGGCCTTCTTTCGCAGGAAGTCCGCCAGCTTGGAGTAATACTTCATGGTGTCCGGAGTGACCGAGGGCCCGATCTCCTCGATGGCCTCCAGGAAATGCTTCTGGGTCACGGTCTGGGACTCCATGTCCGCCCTCAGGGCCAGCCTTCCGGCCTTCCTGCAAACAGCGGCGATGTCCGCCCCGGTGTACTCCCCGGTCCTGGCCACCAGGACGTTCAGATCCACGTCCCCGGCCAGGGGCATCTTGCCGGTATGCACCTGGAAGATCTTGATCCTGGTCTTGTCGTCGGGAACCGGCACCATGATCAGCTCGTCGAACCGTCCAGGCCGAAGCAGCGCCGGATCCACGATGTCCGGCCGGTTGGTAGCCCCGATGACCACCACGCCGTGCAGCTCCTCCAGTCCGTCCATCTCCGAGAGGAGCTGGTTGACCATGCGTTCGGTGACGTGGGGCTCTCCCATGGACCCCCCTCTGGTGGGGACCAGGGCATCCAGTTCGTCCAGGAAGACCACCGACGGGGCCACCTGTCTCGCCCGGCGGAATATCTCGGCGATCTTCTTCTCGCTCTCTCCGTACCACTTGGAGAGCAGGTCGCTGCCCTTGGCGGTGATGAAGTTGGCGTTGCTCTCGTTGGCCACCGCCTTGGCCAGCATGGTCTTGCCCGTTCCCGGCGGGCCGTAGAGCAGTATGCCCTTGGGGGCTTCGATCCCCAGCCGGCGGAAGCTGTCGCCGTGCAAAAGAGGCCACTCTACCGCCTCCACCAGGAGCTGCTTGACCTCCTCCAGGCCGCCGATGTCCTCCCAGGTGACTTTCGGCACCTCCACCATGATCTCCCTCAGGGCCGAGGGCTGCACCTCCCTCATGGCCGCCTCGAAGTCCGGCTTCTGGACCACCAGCTGGTCCAGGATCTCCTTGGGGATGGTGGGCTTGTCCAGGTCGATGTCCGGCAGTACCCGGCGAAGAGAGTTCATGGCCGCCTCCCGGCAGATGGCGGCTATGTCCGCTCCCACAAAGCCGTAGGTCAGCTCGGCGAAGTCCTCGATGTTCACTTCTTCTGCCAGGGGCATGCCCCGGGTGTGGATCTGGAATATCTCGCTTCTGCCCTCGTGGTCGGGAACTCCCAGCTCGATCTCCCGGTCGAACCTGCCCGGCCGGCGAAGGGCCATGTCCAGGGCCTCCGGCCGGTTGGTGGAGCCGATGACGATGACGTTCTTTCTCTCCTTGAGGCCGTCCATCAGGGAGAGGAGCTGGGCCACCACCCGGCGTTCCACCTCCCCGGTGACCTCGCCCCGTTTGGGGGCGATGGAGTCCAGCTCGTCCAGGAAGATGATGGCCGGGGCGTTCTTCTCCGCCTCCTCGAAGAGATCTCTCAGGGCTTTCTCGCTCTCCCCGTAGTACTTGGACATGATTTCCGGGCCGTTCAGGGAGATGAAGTAGGCCTCGCTCTCGTTGGCCACGGCCTTGGCCATCATGGTCTTCCCGGTGCCCGGAGGACCGTGAAGCAGGATTCCCTTGGGCGGGTCTATGCCCAGGCGGTCGAAGAGCTCGGGGTGCTTCAGGGGAAGCTCGATCATCTCCCTGACCTTGGTCAGGGCCGGCTTCATCCCGCCGATGTCCTCGTAGACCACCTGGGGGACCGGCCTCGCCGAGACCTCCACCGCCTGGGGCAGCAGCTCCACTTCGGTAGCCTCGGTGATCTTGACCAGGCCGCTGGGATTGGTGGAGACCACCCGCAGCTTGATCTCGCCAAGGCCAAAGGCCTGGGCGCCCAGGAATCCCCTGAATATCTCCTCGAACATGGTGTCCCGTCCGAAGGAGTCGGTGGGCGGACGTCTGACGCTGGTGGTGGAGATGACATCCCCCTTGCACACCGGCCGGCCCTGGAACACTTTGATCAGCACCTCTCCGGGGGCAAATATCTGCATGCCCTTGGTCACCGGAGCCAGGGTGACATGTTTGGCCTCGCTCCATTCGGCTTTGCTGACATCCACGTACTGTCCTATGCTCGATCCGGCGTTGGACCTGATGAGGCCGTCCATCCTGATTATGTCCAGCCCCTGATCGCCGGTGTAGGCGCTGACGGCCAGGGTGGCCGTGCTCCTGGACCCTTTCACCTCGATCACATCCAGGGGCCGGACGCCTATCCTGGCCATGTAATCGTCGCTGATCCTGACTATTCCCTTCCCCACGTCCCTCTGGTCGGCCTCGGCAACCTTTAGCCTGAGTGGTTCACCTTCGGTCATTTAATCCACACCTTCAGATAATCTAACTATTGATCTCTATCTTCGGATAGTTTTCAAGCTGATTTTATATTCAAGTTAATTCTGTTCAGGTCACTTCTGCTCAGTTCACTTCCGTTCAGGTCCTCTCTGTCACTCAACTTATAATAAGCAATTGACGATATATGTCAATGCCGATATATATTTGCTCCCCTCCGATCAGGCCAGCACGATCAGGCCGGTACGGTCGGGCCGGCATCCCCCTTCGCGGGATTTCGGCATAAGGCACAAAGATTAAAATCTTCCCCCGGAGTTGCTGTACCTGTTGGAGGTTCATGTCTTGCTAGAGATCCTGAAAAAATCGCTCCTCGACGCTCCGGTCTTCAGGCGGGGAGAGTACAATTATTTCATTCATCCCATCACCGACGGCGTTCCCCAGGTCAATCCCTCCCTGATCAGGGAGGTGGTCAGCCACATTATTCGCATCGCCGACCTGGACGTGGACAAGATCGTGACCGTGGAGGCCATGGGCATCCCCATCGGCATGGCCCTCTCTCTGGTAACGGACATTCCCCTGGTCATAATCAGGAAGAGGAAGTACGGTCTGCCCGGGGAGATCGAGGTCAGCCAGGTCACCGGCTACTCCAGGTCCCAGCTCTTCATGAACGGGATCAAGAAGGGCGACCGGGTCATCATGGTGGATGACGTGGTGAGCACCGGCGGGACGGCCCTGGCCACACTGGAGGCCCTGAAGGTGGCAGGAGCCGAGGTCAGGGACGTGGTGGTGGTGGTGCAGCGCGGCGATGGAGCGGCTCATCTGAGAGAGAAGGGCCATAAGATCAAGACCATGGTGCGGGTAGAGGTCGACGAGAAGCGCGTCTCCAGGGTCGAGGTCAACTCTCCATCCTGAGATCCATGGCAGACGGGCCGGCGGCCGTGCCCAGGCGAGGGACCCCCGGGCCGGGAGCAGGGCGAAGGTGACCGGGGAGGCGTCAGCCCGGGGTTCGGGGTGGATGGCGTGATCATCAAGGTGAGCGGGGAATTCTGGATATGGCAGATAAGCCGGATGTAGCAGAAAGCCTTCGGTCGGAGACCGTCAAGTGGCTGGGAAAGGCTGAGGAGCGGCTTAGCCGGATCAGCTACTCAGGGGACCGGGAGTTCCTGGAGAACATAAAAGCTTACATCAGCGACGCCCACTACTTCATGGAGCAGGAAGACCTGGTCCGGGCGTTCGAGGCCGTGATCTGGGCCTGGGCCTGGATGGAGATCGGGGAGAGGATCGGGATTCTGGGAGAGGGGACGGGCAGCGAGAGCGGCCGGGGATGAGATCTTCCGCAGATCGGCCCTTCAGATTCATTAGGCCTAAAAATGACGAATCCGGGACGGTGGATCTGAAATTGGACACCAGGAATAGGAATGCCGCTGGGGGTGGCATCCGAAGATTGGAGGATAGAATCTCAATTCGTCGCAGCAATTATCCAGAAATAGCAGTTCTTTACAGGGTGAAGTCTCTTGAGGTCTTTGGCTCGTATGTGCGGGGAGAGCAAGACAAGATAGCGATCTAGACCTCCTGGTGGAATTTGAAAAAGTGCCTGGACTTTTCAAATATGTAGAGCTGGAGAACCATCTGGGGGAGCTTGTGGGGCTCAAGGTCGATCTTGTCATGAAGAGGGCACTGAAGCCCGGAATTGGAGAACGCATCCTGGCAGAGGCGATTTCGGTTTGAGAGGAAAACGAGGCTATACAGACAGCCTTCCATGTGTCATCGGTTAAGGATTGCTTTAAATAGTCTCCCTGTTTTTTGATGCTATATGTGTTA
>JAAEEW010000133.1 GCA_013415595.1 Methanosarcinales archaeon
CATACTCCGCCGCTAATGGCCAATTGAAATCTCCTTATTGGCCAAATTCTCATAGATTTTTGGTTCATTGATGTTTGGGGGCCGCCTTCGATCCCCTGGGCACCGCCTGGCTGGCGTTCATGGCAAAGAATAAATTGCATGATCAATAAGTTGATATGGGTCCTTATGGGCGAGAAAGAAGTTGTCGATGTAAATGACCAGACCTGGGAAGCAGTCGTCGAGAGGCGGCAGACGCCCATCCTGGTGATGTTCCACAGCCCCACCTGTCCCCACTGCCAGGCCATGATGCCTCATTTCCTGCAATACGCCGGAGAGTTCAGAGATAAAATTCCCTTTGCCCGGCTTAACGTCCTGGAGAATCCCTATACGGTGAGCAGATATTCAGTGATATCCACGCCTACCTTCAAGTTCTTCTGCGGCGGGCGGCCGATACAGGAGCTGGTGGGTGCAGTCTACCCCACCATCCTTAAAAAGCTGGTGGAGGACGTGCTGCAGTATGGGTCATCCTGCGTGGAAAAATCCACCATGATCAACTACGACGTGGCCTACGTCTGACTAATGAGCAAAAATTTTAACTTGTTTTTATACCATAACGATAGATACCTATCAACACACAAATAAATAACTAATAAATATTTTTATTATTAAAAACTTTTTTGCGGCTGGCTGCACTTCGCTAATAATGATATGATGTGAGCTGGGCCGAGCCCAATCCTCATTTTAGACCGTTAACTTTATTATTTGCTATAGTGTCTCATGCTACCATAGATCATAACGATTGCACAGACAGATAAAAAATTTGGAGATGACACTATGTTGGGGATAAGTGACCCCTGGATATGGGGGGTCTACGTCCTCTGCCTGCTCAGCACCTTGCTCTGTGTTATATACGGAGCCCTTAAATGGAATTACGGCTGGGAGCAGGAACGCGAGGAGATCTCCGAGGAACTGGCCTGGGAGAAGAGCGAAGACGAACTGGAGCAGAGGCTGGGGCTGTGACCATGAACATATGGATTCTATACGTGATGGTTCTGGTCTACCTCTTGATAACAGTATATCTGGGATACAAGGGCTGGAAGGCCACAAAATGCTCCGAGGACTACATGGTGGCTGGCCGGAACAGCCCCCCCTACATCATGGCCATGTCCTACGGGGCCACCTTCATCAGCACGTCGGCCATCGTGGGATTCGGCGGCACGGCCGGCCTTTTCGGAATGGGCCTGCTTTGGCTTACTTTCTTCAATATATTCCTGGGCATATTCGTGGCCTTCATCCTCTTTGGCAAGAGGACTCGAAAGATGGGGCACAACCTCAACGCCCTGACCTTCCCCGACTTGCTGGGAAAGAGGTTCGAGAGCCGTTTCATTCAGGCCTTCAGCGGGCTGGTGATCTTCTTTGGCATGCCTCTATACGCCGCTGTAGTTCTCATCGGCGGGGCCCGGTTCCTGGAGACCACGCTGGCCATCGAATTTAACATAGCTCTGCTGATCTTTTCGGTCATCGTCGCCGCCTATGTGGTGTGGGGCGGGCTGAAGGGGGTCATGTACACCGACGCCATGCAGGGGACCATCATGCTGGTAGGAATGGTATTCCTGCTGGCCATGACCTATTCCCACCTGGGCGGAATTACCGCGGCTCACCAGGCCCTGACCAACATGGCCAGCCTGGTGCCGGAGAACCTGGCCCAGACCGGCCACCTGGGATGGACGGCCATGCCGGCCCTGGGCAGCCCCTGGTGGTGGACTCTGGTCTCCACCCTGGTCCTGGGAGTGGGCGTGGGAGTGCTGGCCATGCCCCAGCTGGTGGTCCGGTTCATGACCGTTCGCTCCAGCCGGGAGCTGAACCGGGCGGTGCTGGTGGGCGGGATCTTCATCCTGATGATGACCGGGGTGGCCTTCACTGTAGGCGCCCTGTCCAACGTCTTCTTCCTGCAGGAGGACGGAAAGATCGCCATCGCCATGGCCGCCGGGAATGCGGACAGCATCATCCCCCTGTACGTGAACCAGGCCATGCCGGAGTGGTTCGTTTACCTCTTCCTCTTGACCCTCATGGCCGCCGGAATGTCCACCCTCTCCTCCCAGATCCACACTCAAGGGACGGCCATAGGGCGGGACTTCTACGAGAACCTGAAACGCTCTGAAGGGGGAAGCTCCCTGCTGGTCACCCGCATCGGGGTCATGATCGCCATCGTCATTGCCGTGGTGCTGGGGTACGTGCTTCCGGAGAGCATCATCGCCCGGGGAACGGCCATATTCTTCGGGCTATGCGCCTCCGCTTTCCTCAGCATGTATGCCGCTGCATTGTTCTGGCGCAGAGCCACCCGGGAGGGAGCCATCGCCGGGCTTCTCACCGGCACCTTCATGAGCGTCTTCTGGCTGGTCTTCGTCCACCAGAAGGAGTCGCAGGCACTGGGCATAGCCAAGATGCTTCTTGGCAGAGACGTGCTCATCACCCAGATGCCCTGGCCGGTGGTGGACCCAATCGTGGTGGCCTTCCCCCTGGCACTGGTGGCAACCGTGGTGGTGAGCCTGATCACCAAACCGCCTGAGGACAAACATCTGGAAAAGTGCTTCCGGGGGGTCAAATAGACCCCCTCCTCTCACCTCCGGCCGTCGAGCCGACATTGCCGACGGCGCTAATACTACTAATATGTACTACTATTAGTATGCCAATAATATTAATATTTTATTAAATTCATACTCTTTAACTCAGGTACACGACCTCAGTCCCGGCTGAACCTCAGCAGGCAGCGGGCTTTGCCGTCGCAGATCCTCTCCTCCCGCACGAACCTGATTCCCGGCCCGAACTCTGAAGCCCAGACGGCGTTCTCCGCCTGGCAGATCCGCTCTCCCACCTGGTTGTTGAGAGCCTCCCGCCCCGCCTTCACCATCAGCTCGTGCCAGGGGCAGCGGACGACCTCCACCCAGATCCCGTCCTCGCCCCTCTCCGCCCGGAACTCGAATCCCTCCAGGGACAATCTGACGGCCAGACATCTGAAGAGAGCCTCCAGGCCCTCCCCAGCCTGGAGCATGGACCTGATCATCCGGGACTGGATCTTGGGCTGGACCATCCACACCTGCTCGTCCAGATTCAGGGCCTCCTCAAATCCGTGGCTCTCCCCCACCTTCATGAACCACAGACCGTCCACGGCGGTGTAGCTGCGGCGAAAGTAATCTGCCTTCTGCCCGTCGCTGAGGGCCTGTGCCACGTCCCTCTCGGTGATGCTCTCCGACTTCTCGCCCGGTCTCATGTCCTTTCGCTCTACCTTAACGTTTAAGGGCTTTTTTGCAGGTTCTGATGGCCCGCCGGCAGCCTTCCGCCCTCTCCTGCAATCCTTCCCGGTCCAGGCCGTCGAACTGGTGGCCGGAGTGGAGATCGGAGTACGCCTTGAGCGCCCTCCTGTAGCATCGCAGGGCCTCCCTGAGCCCTTCCTGGTCCCCCGTTTGCTCCGCCAGCCGGGCCCAGGCGTAGCCCAGGTCCTTTTCCACGTCCGCTCGCTCCAGGGGGAAGCTGGACGGCTGGTAGACCTGGAGGGCCTCCTGGTAGGCGGCGATGGCCTCCTGCAGCTTTGCTCCGCCTCCCTCGCCGCTCTCGGCCAGGGCCATGAGGCTGTGGGCCAGGCTTCGCTTTGCCAGGGCATGGTCCAGGGGATGGTCATGGAGGCTGTAGACCTGGAGGGCCTCCCGGCAGGCCTCCACCGCCCCCCGGCCGGACCGGGCCGCATCCTCGCCGCAGGCGGCCAGGCCAAGGAGAGAGGAGCAGAGGATGGTCTGCAGCTCAGCGTAGTCCTCTTTGTGCCTCTCCCGGGTGTAGACCTGGAGAGCCTCCCGGCAGGCCTTTGCCCCCTGGGCGTAATACTCCGCCCGGTCCGGGCCCCGGATGTCGTCGGCCAGCAGGTTGTAGGCCATGGCCATCAGCTTATGCAGGGAGGCCGCTCTGGCTGAATGACCGGCGCCCTCCCAGGCCCGGCGGACCTCCAGAGCATCCTCTCCGGCCTTCAGGGCCCGGGAGCAGCACCAGGCCCTGCTCTCCACCCCGGCCAGGATCAGGTAGGCCAGGCAGAGCTTTTCTGCCACCCGGGCCCGGTCCAGGTCCGACCGGGGCGAGTAGATCGTCCCGGCCTCCTCCAGGGCCTGGATGGCCCTTTTGCAGAGATCTCTTTGCCCCTCCGGGCTCTCCTCCTCCTCGGCCAGGGCCAGCTGAGCCTCTCCCAGGTTGGACAGGGCCGCAGCATACTGGGAAGGCTGGTCCCTGAGCGCGGGGACTGCCAGAGCCCTCTGGTAGGCGGCCAGGGCCTGCTGGACCAGGGCCTTTCGATTGCCGGCAGTTTCCCCCGCCGGGACCTCCTGGCCGGCCTCTGTCCCCTCAGCCGGGCTGGCTGCCTCCTCCCGGACGGACTGGTCGCTCCCTGAAAAGCTCCGGGCCATGGCCAGGTAGGCGTTTCCCAGGTTGTTCTCGGAGGAGGCCCGGGCTAAAGAAGCAGGCCCTCGGAAGCGCAGGGCCTCCAGGCAGGCGGCAGTCGCCCTCCTGGCAGCAGCTCTTCGGCCCTCCTCTTCCTCTTTCGCTTCCTCTCCCTCCCCGTCCCCATCGGCCTCTGCCAGGGCGGTGCAGGCTATGCCCAGGTTGTTCTGGACGGCGGCGTACTCCCCGGGGCTGAGAGTGGGTCCGGCCAGGGCCGTCTGGTAGGCCTGGATGGCCTGGCGGCAGTTCTCCTGGGCGTCTTGTGCCTCGGAGAGGGCCAGATGGGCGTTTCCAAGCCTGATCTGGTCCAGGGAGTGCTCTTCCGGGAACCTCTCCCCGGTGTGAACGGTCAGAGCTTCCCGGCAGGCTTCGATGGCCTTCCGGCAGTTGACCTCCTTATCCTCCCGCTCCCCCAGCCTGCGGTAAGCGGCCCCTAGCCGGGATTGCACCGCCGCCCACTCCCGGGAATGGCTCTTTGCACCGCGGACTTTCAGGGCCTCCTGATAGGCCTCTACAGCCCGGCGGCAGTCCTCCAGGTCCTCCCCGGCCTCGGCCAGGGAGGAGCAGACGTCGCCCAGGTTGACCTGAACGGACGCCTGCAGCTCCCGGCTCTCAGGGATGTCGGAAACGGCCAGTAGAGCCTCCTGAAATGCAGATTTGGCCAGCTCCAGGTTGGTGGATCGATCCAGGAGACGGGCCAAGGCCTGGTGGGCCTTTCCCAGGGAGTTTTGAATGGTGGCGTACTGGACGGGAAGGTCGCCGGCAGAGGTGAGCTGCAGGGCCTCCCGGTAAGCCTCCAGGGCAGAATGCAGGTTCTCCTGAGGGTGGGCCTGCCCGGCCAGCTCCACGAAGGCGTGACCCAGCTTGTTCAGGGCCCTGGCCCTCTGGCTCTGGTCCATCTCCAGGTCCAGCATCCTCCGGTAGATGTCAATGGCCTTCATGCACTCCCTCACTCAGGTCAGCCGGAATCATAACACGCTCTCCCCGAGGGAGCCCCTCATGCTCCGCCTGGGCAGGATCTCCATATTCTCATCACTGCCCCTCTGCTGCTATTTGCTTTTTGCCCGGGATCGATGCCCTCTCCGGCTCAAAAGGAATACATTCCCAGGTTAGACAGGGTGAGAACGACCACGGCGGCGATCCAGTAGAGCGGATTTTGGTACTGGGGATCGATCCTGGCCCTGAAGATCAGGTAGCCGATGTACAGGATGAGGGGGGAGAAGATGACCAGGGTGTGGGGCTGAACCTTCAGGATGAAGTCGAAGGCGTACCCCTGGGCTACGAGGCAGGCGGCAGTGGCCAAGGCGATCTTGGTCTGGTTGTTGAACCTCATGACATCAGGCTGCCTCCCGGTCGGCAATAAATATTCTCATCTGCCCGGCTGCAAAGTCCCCTCTATTTGGGCCGGGCGCACTTTGGGGCTACTCTGGGGCCACTCTGGGGCCACTCTGGGGCCGCTCTGGAGCTCCCCTGCTTCTCCTCTTCTCCCGCCCGGTCAGTGCCCGGAACTGGTTCCCTTCCCCCTCCCGGGGATGAGTTCGGACTCCATTCTCCCCGGCCCCTCGAAACGCGGATAACAACCTAAAATTTTCCGGCATTTATAACTAATGATTTTTGGGATA
>JAAEEW010000134.1 GCA_013415595.1 Methanosarcinales archaeon
CTACGCCGACCAGATTCTGGCCCTGGCCGGGAAGTGCACGGCTCAGGCCCCGGATCCGGTCGTCTCCGGGCCCTGCCCATCGGCCTCGAAGTCCAGCCCGGCGGCTGCAGACAGCCCGGAAAAGGCTCAATCCCAGACCTGAGGCGTCCACCCTGGCGATATCATGAAGAAAGCCACGGACCGGGAGGGTCTGGAGGAAATTCGCCGCCTATCTGAGGTGGAATGGCGGGGATTGTTCACCGGCGAGCGCCCCCTGATCTGCGTGGGCATGTCCACCTGCGGCATATCGGCCCACGCCCAGGAGACCTGGGACGCCCTGGCCGGAGAGCTGGACCGCCTGGGCACAGAGGCCCGGATGATGAGGGTGGGATGCCTGGGGCTGTGCTATGCCGAACCCCTGGCCTGCATCAAGCTTCCCGGCCGCCCCCTGATCTGCTACGGCCGGGCCACTCCGGAGGCGGCACCGGGGCTGGTGCAGGACGTGGTCGGCCGGGGAAATATAGTTCAGGATAGCGTTTTAGGCAGCATCGCCCTGCAGGAGGCCCCCTCCAGCGTAGACCAGCCCCATTCTGATGATGCCATTCCCTCCATCTGGGACCACCCCATGATGAAGCCCCAGATCAGGATTGCCCTCAGAAACTGCGGCCTGGTCGATCCGGAGGACATAGGCCACTACCTGGCCCGGGGGGGCTACCGGGGTCTGGAGAAGGCCCTGGCCCTCTCATCCCCGGGTGTCATTCAGGAGGTCAAAGCCTCCGGGCTGCGTGGCCGGGGCGGGGCGGGATTTCCAACCGGAGTCAAGTGGGAGTTTTGCAGGAACGCTCCCGGGGAGGAGAAGTACCTGATCTGCAACGCCGACGAGGGGGGCCCGGGAGCCTTCATGGACCGGGCCATCCTGGAGGGGGACCCTCACTCGGTGATAGAGGGCATGCTGATTGCCGCCTACGCCATCGGCGCCACCCGGGGCTTCATCTACTGCCGGGCGGAGTACCCCCTGGCCCTGAAGCGGCTGGAGACTGCTCTGGCCCAGGCCAGGGAGGCAGGAGTGCTGGGCGGGGACATCCTGGGGTCCGGGTTCGACCTGGACATATCGGTGAAGGAGGGGGCGGGGGCTTTCGTCTGCGGCGAGGAGACGGCCCTCATGGCCTCCATCGAGGGGCAAAGAGGTATGCCCCGGACCAGGCCGCCCTTTCCGGCCAACTCCGGGCTGTGGGGCCAGCCCACCAACATCAACAACGTAGAAACCCTGGCCAACCTGCCGGAGATCCTGGTCCGGGGCGGCTCCTGGTACTCCGCGTTTGGCATGGGCCGCAGCCGGGGGACCAAGACCCTCTCCCTGGCCGGGGTAGTGAACCGGACCGGGCTGATCGAGGTGCCCATGGGCATGACCCTGAACCAGATAATTTTCGATATCGGCGGCGGAATTGTGGGAGACCGGGCCTGCAAGGGAGTGCTCACCGGAGGCCCCTCCGGCGGCTGCATCCCCGGCACCAGGCTGGACGTGCCTGTGGACTACGAGTCACTCAGCCAGATGGGCTCCATCGTTGGATCAGGGAGCATGATCGTGATCGGCGAGGACACCTGCATCGTGGACCTGGCCCGGTTCTTCCTGTCCTTCGTGCAAAAGGAGTCCTGCGGCAAGTGCACCCCCTGCCGCATCGGCACCAGGCAGATGCTGGCCATCCTGGAGAGGATCGCCGGCGGAGAGGCGGAGCTGGAGGACCTGGACCGGCTGGAGCGGCTGGCAGTCGCGGTCAAGGACGCCTCCCTGTGCGGCCTGGGGGCCACCGCTCCCAATCCGGTGCTGACCACGCTTCGCTACTTCCGCCAGGAGTTCGAGGACCACATCCAGGACCGCAGGTGTCCCTCCCTTCACTGCAGCCGTCTGACCAGCTACTCCATCGATTCTCAGAGGTGCAAAGGCTGCGGGGCCTGTGCCGAGAGCTGTCCGGCCGGGGCCATAATCGGCCAGAAGAAGAGCCCCCATCGCATCGACCAGGCCCTGTGCCTGAGGTGCGGGTCGTGTCTTTCCGCCTGTCCGGATAGGTTTAAGGCCATCAGTCAGTCAGCCGGCCAGGATCAGCCAGCAACCCCGGCTCAGGAGAAGGGGGCCCTGTGATGCTTCTCACCATCGACGGCCTGGCGGTGGAGGTGGAGGCGGGCACTACGGTCAAGGAAGCGGCGCAAAAGGCCGGAGTGGAGATACCGGGGCTTTGCGACCACCCCCTGCTCCACCCCCACGGCGGCTGCAGGCTGTGCCTGGTGGAGGTGGAGGGGATGCGGGGCTATCCGTCGTCGTGCACCCTTCCCGCCTCTGAGGGCATGGCAGTGAAGACCAATACACCGGCCCTGGTGGAGCTGCGACGGACGGTCCTGGAGATGCTGCTCTCCGAGCACCCCTGCATCTGCATAAACTGCGATCGCCAGGGGGAGTGCGACCAGGTCCGGGCCTCCCTGAGGAAGGTTCCCCGGACCATCGGCTGCCGCTACTGTCCGGCCGACGGCCGGTGCCAGCTTCAGCACACTGTGGAGCTGGTGGGGCTGAAGAGGACGGAGCTTTTACCGGTGGGGCTGGACCGGGATCTGATTCGCTCCCCCTTCTTCGACCGGGACCCCAACCTGTGCATCCTGTGCGGCCGGTGTGTCCGGGTCTGCCAGGATCGGGGGCCGGCGGCCATCACCTTCGCCTCCCGAGGCTTTGAGGCCGGGATCGAGACCGCCTTTGGCCGGCCTCTGGAGGAGTCGGGCTGCACCTTCTGCGGGGCCTGCGTGGACGTCTGTCCCACCGCCGCCCTGACCGAGCGGAGCGGACGCCACGGCGGCCGGGCCCAGGAGACGGTGGTCACTGTCTGCCCCTACTGCAGCGCCAACTGCTCACTTACCCTGGAGGTGGCCGGAGGGCGGGTGTTGCGGGCTGCTCCCGCGGAGGACGATCTTTGCGTGCTGGGGCGGTTTGGCAGCCAGTTCGTCCACCACCCGGACCGGCTGAAGAGGCCGCTCTTGCGAAAGAATGGACGGCTGGTGGAGACGGGCTGGGAGGAGGCGCTGGCCGCGGTCTGCCGGAACCTGGAGAGCCGCCGGGGCATGGAATTCGCCCTCATCATCTCCGGGGTGTGCTCGAACGAGGCTCTCTTCCTGGCCCGGAGGCTGGCCCGGGAGGTCATGGGCGGTCGGGCCTATGCCCCGGACCTGCCGGCGCCGTCGGCCATCCCCTGGTCGGCCGGCTTCCAGGGGCCGGTGCTGGTCCTGGGTGATCCGGGATCCACCAATCCCCGGCTGGAGGCCCGGCTGCTGGAGATGGGGACCCGGGTGACGGCCGTCACTCCGGCCAGGACCCGCCTGGCCCGGGCGGCCCGGTGCTGGCTCAGCCCCCGGCCGGGTGAGGAGGCCACGGTCCTGGAAGCTCTGACCAGAGCCCTGCAGGACGGCCAGGGAGCGGGCAGCCAAACGTCCTCCGGCCAGGCCTGGAGGGTGGCGGAAGCCTGCGGGGTAATGGAATCCCAGTTCAGGTCGGCCCTGCCCCTCCTCCAGGGAGCCTGCCTGGTGGCGGGACCGGACTGCCCTCCGGAGCTGGTCCAGGCAGCAGAGAGGCTGGCCAGGGCCGCCGGCGGAGAGCTGGTGGCCGCGGGCCAGAACTGCAACTCCCTGGGAGCCGCGGCCCTGGGACTGGAGCCCTGGGACTGGAGCGCTCCATCCCCGGAGATCAGGTCGGCCTACCTGGCCGGCTGCAACCAGGCCGCCGGCCACCCAGAGGCCGCGGAGAAGCTCTCCGGGCTGGACTTCCTGGTGGTGCAGGACCTGTTCCTGACAGAGACGGCCGCCCTGGCAGACGTGGTCCTGCCGGCGGCCAGCTTCGCCGAGATCCAGGGGACCGTCCTCTCCCCAGAGGGCCTTCTGCCGGTGCGGCGGGCCGTGGCCCCCCGGGGACAGTCCCGGCCGGACTGGCAGATCTTCGCCCGGCTGGGCCAGATGATGCGCTCATCAGGATTTGAGTTTGAGTCCGGGGAGCAGGTGACCGGGGCCCTCAGGGAGGAGCTGGACGAGAAATGGCAGTGCTGGGCAGGGAGAAGAGGATCTGGAGCGGCAGGGGGCATGGAGAATTCTGCAGCTCTCAGCCTCAGAGCTTCCAGCCAGCCGACCCGGGACGGGCGGTCCGGATCCCCAGAGGGCGGCGGTCTGACCCTGGAATGCGGGCCGTCCATCTACGGCTTTGGAGGAGGCACCCGGGCCTCCCGGGTCCCCGACCTGAAGTACCTGCACGACCACCTATCCCTGCAGGTCCACCCCCTGGACGCCCGGGCTCTAGGTCTATGCACCGGGGATGGGGCCATCCTGCAGTCTTCTGAAGGCTGGCTGGAGGTGAGGGTGAGGACCACCAGAAACGTCAACAGGGGCACGGTCTGCCTTCCCGGGAACCGGAGGTGGAATCCGGCCCCGGACGCGGCGGATGGGGCGGACGCCCGCCAGGGAGATCATGATGATCATTTGCCGGGCTGGAGGGCGGTGGCCTCCGGATGCCGGGTTCGACTGACGCCCCTGTCGGAGGATGGGAGGTGAGGGGATGTACGAGATAACGGAGAAGGAACGTCTGGCCTCAGGCCTGGTGATGATGCAGATAAGTGCGCCCCAGGTCTCGGCAAAGATGCAGCCCGGCCAGTTTCTGATCGTCCGGGCCGACGACCACGGCGAGCGAATCCCCCTGAGCGTGGCCGACTGGGACGGCCAGTCCCTGACCGTGGTCTTCCAGGAGGTCGGGGTCTCCACCCGCAAGCTGGGCTCCCTGGAGGTGGGGGAGGGTCTGGCCAATCTGGCCGGTCCCCTGGGCCGCCCCTCGACGGTGGAGAGGTACGGCACGGTGGCCGTGGCCGCCGGCTGCTTTGGCATCGGTCCCGGCTACGCCCTGGCCCGGGCCCTGCTGGAGGCGGACAACCGGGTGATCTTCGTGGCCGAGGCCAGGGACCGTCACCACCTCTTCTGGATGGACCGCCTCCGCCGGATGGCCGACCGGCTGGTGATCTGCGGCCAGGACGAGGCCGGAGCTGACCGGGCCGCCGACGTGCTGAAAGAGGCGGTCCGGTCCGGGCAGGTGGACCGGGTCTACGCCCTGGGGTGCACCTTCATGATGATGGAGTGCAGCCAGGCCACCAGGCCAGAAGGCGTTCCCACCCGGGTGAGCCTGATGCCGGTAATGGTGGACGGAACGGGCATGTGCGGGGCCTGCCGCTGCTCGGTGGGCGGCCACTCCACGCTTTGCTGCGTGGAGGGCCCGGAGTTCGACGGCCACCAGGTGGACTGGCCCCTCCTGATCAACCGGGCCCGCTCCTACCTGGACCAGGAGACGGAGTCCCTGGACCTCTACGACCGGGAGAACTGGCACAAAGCCCGGAAGGTCCGCTGAAGGCCCCGGCCCTCGCCACCCGGGGCAGCATGCCCGGAAGACCGTTCAGACGAAAACGAAAAGGTTTCTGTCGGCCTGCCGTCTCCCTGGAAAAACCGTCGATTTGAACAGTTGCCGATTCGTCACCCGGGCAAGGCGGCGTCTGGGCGAGAAAAAAAAGAAGGGGGGCCAGAGGCAGGGGCTTATCAGTAGGCGTAGAGCTTGCCGTAAGGCCTCTTGGAAAGGGGCATCAGCTTGACGAAATTCTCTTTCAGCACCTCTTCCCTGGACACCTTCAGCTCAGGGAAGCGCTGCAAGAACTCACCCACGTGGCGGTCCAGGATCTCTCTATCCTGATCGTCCAGCTCGAAGATCTCCACCTCTCTCCCGAGCTGGCTCTTCTCCACCTGGCCCCGCAGGTAGATCACCCCGCCGTGCATCCCGGTGCCGATGAAGTTGGCCCGGTGGGCCTTCTTCTTGAGGGCCAGCACGATCACGATCCCGCCCGCCATGTACTCGCCCATGAAGTCCTGGGCGCTATCCCCGATGACCAGCACCGGCTTCTTGTCCAGGTACTCCTTCATGTGCAGGGCGGTGCGGTACCCGGCCTCGTCCCGGATGAAGATCTTTCCGCCCCTCATGGACATGCCCAGCACGTCCCCGGCCCGGCCCTCCACCACTATCTCTCCGTCGTCCATGGTGTTTCCGACGCCGTCCTGAACGTTCCCGTGCACCCTGATGTGGTGTCCGCTCATGAAGGCTCCCAGGTCGCTTCCCGGGGTGCCGAAGACCTCGATCTCCAGCTTCTTGCTCTGTCCTGGCTGGTAAAGCCTGGTGCCGATGTACCTCTGGCCGTAGACGTTTCTCACCACCAGCCTGTCCGCTCCGCTGAGCATGGCCTCCATCAGCCGGTCGTTCAGCTCCCTGTGAACCAGTCCAGATGCATCTATCTCTCTGCTATCCATTGTAAAGCCCCTCTCCTTTTCCGTGGCCCCGTCGGGCACGCTTCCTCCGGCCACTGGAGGGCGTCCGAATGCCGACTCGTCTGGCCCGGGAATCCGGCAGTGCACCTGGCAGCAATCTGCGAGGCCTGGGCCGGGCTCCGGGGGGAACTTATCCATGGTCCCCTCACTCTCCGGCGCCCTTGACGCCAAGCACGTCCAGCTCCCACTCGTAGAGCCCCACACCCCTCAGGTGGTCCCGGTTTCCTCTCAGGCTCTCGATGGCGTTGATCCCCATCCCGCCCAGCATCTCCTTGATCTCCATGGACCAGGCCCGGAGCAGGTTGGCCAGGCGGCGGGAGGCGATGTGGGGGTTGACCCTTCCGGCCAGCCGGGGATCCTGGGTGCATATTCCCCAGTTGCACTTCCCGGTGTAACACTTCTGACATAAGGTGCATCCCATGGCCACCAGGGCCGCGGTCCCGATGTAGGTGGCGTCGGCTCCGAGGGCGATGGCCTTGATCACGTCCGCGCTGCACCTGATTCCTCCCGCGGCCACCAGGGAGCAGCGGTTCCTGATGCCCTCGTCCCTGAGCCTCTGGTCCACCGAGGCGATGGCCAGCTCGATGGGAATGCCCACGTTATCCCGGATGGTCTTGGGAGCGGCTCCTGTGCCTCCCCGCAGTCCGTCAATGGCGATTATGTCTGCCCCGGCCCGCACTATCCCGGAGGCGATGGCCGCGAAGTTGTGAACGGCGGCAATCTTTACCGAGATGGGCTTCTGGTAGTTGGTGGCCTCCTTCAGGGCGTTGATCAGCATGGACAGGTCCTCGATGGAGTAAATATCGTGGTGGGGCGCCGGGGAGATGGCGTCGGTCCCCTCCGGGATCATCCTGGTCTCGGCCACCAGGTGGGAGACCTTCTCCGCCGGCAGATGGCCCCCTATTCCCGGCTTGGCCCCCTGGCCCACCTTGATCTCCACGGCGGCGGCGCAGTTCAGGTACTCGGCGTCGATGCCGTAGCGGCCCGAGGCCACCTGGACCACGGCGCAGCGGCCGAACTCCTCTCGCAGGTCCTTGGGCAGGCCGCCCTCCCCGCTGTTGAAGAAGGTGCCGAAGTTGCAGGCGGCCATGGCCAGGGACTTGAAGGCGTTGTAGCTGATGGCCCCGTAGGACATGGCGGAGAAGAGGATGGGCGACTCCAGACAGATGTTGGGCCCCACCTCGGTGGTTATGTCCACCCCGTCCTCTCCCAGAGAGATGGCGTCCGGCTTTTGCCCGAGGAAGGTGCGAAGCTCCATGGGCTCACGCAGGGGATCGATGGAGGGATTGGTCACCTGGGAGGCGTTTAGCAGCAAGTGGTCCCAGTAGATGCGCATGGGCTTGTCGCTGCCGCATCCGGTGAGGATGACCCCTCCGGTCTCCGCCTGCTTCTTCAGATCGTCCAGCTTCTCTCGGGACCAAACGGCGTTTGGCCGGTACGAGGACTGGGTGGGCCTGATCACCAGGGCGTTCTTGGGGCAGAAGATGACGCATCTCTGACATCCCGAGCATTTCGAATCGTCAGAGGTCATGACGTCCAGAGCCTCGATGTAGCCGTGGGTTCCAAAGGAACACTGTCTCTCGCAGCCTCTGCACTGATCGCATCTGCCCATGTCCCTAATTACCTGGAACTCGGGAGAAAGGAATGACTTCATCTTAAACCAACTTCCTGCAATTTAATTGGCCTACCACCGGTTCTCCTCCGTTGGGAGTCCACACCTCGTCCAGCTCCGGGGAGATCAGCCTGATGGACGCCTCCTCCGAAGAGAGGTAGAGCATGTCCCCTCTGGTGGCAGCGGTAAGCGGTCGGAGCCTTATCCTATCGGTAAGCCCGATCATCTCGCCCTCGTGGGCGATGATTATGGTGAACGGTCCGTTCATCAGAAGCGGACCGTAAACCATCCTCAGGGTGGTGGCCAGCTTCCGCTCCCTGTCGCTCATCTTGTCGATGGAGTTCCAGATGGGGGGCGACAGGATCTTGGAGACCACGCTGATGGGCAGCTTTTGCCTTCTCATCAGCAGGTCCACGGCGTAGGTTATGACCTCGGTATCCGTCTGCAGGGTGCAGCTGTAGCCGAACATCTCCAGGTAACGGCGGTTGGTGCCGTAGGAGGAGATCTCGCCGTTGTGCACCACGGTCCAGTCCAGCAGGCCGAAGGGGTGAGCCCCTCCCCACCAGGCCTGAGTGTTGGTGGGGAACCGGCCGTGGGCCGTCCAGATGTAGCCCTCGTACAGCCGGTCCAGCATGAAGTACTCGGCGATCTCCTCGGGGAAGCCCACGCCCTTGAAGACCCCCATGTTCTTTCCGGAGGAGAAGACATAGGCGTTGTCTATTCTGGTGTTGACCCACATCACCTTGCTGACGATGTAGTCCTCGTCCGGGAGCTTGGCCTCCTCGCCCTTCTTGTTTGGGGTGACGAAATACCTCCAGGCCAAAGGCGGGTCCCTGACCCTGGTCTGGTCATCGTAGGGGATCTCCTCGTCGTGGACCACGTCGAAACCCTCGGCCAGGAAGGCGTCGGTCACCCTCTTGGCGTCCTTCTTGACCTCCATGTTCGGTCCGGTGAACATGATGTGAAAGGCATAGTAGTCCTGGTAACGGGGATAGATGCCATAGGCTGCAAACCCTCCACCAAGGCCGTTGCCTCGAACGTGCATATTGGCAATGGCCTTGATGACTCCATCGCCTCTAAACCTCTCTCCGGATCTGTCCATAGCCCCAAATATGGAGCAGGCGGATATTTCCTTCTCGAATAGTTGCCTTCTTCTTCGCCTTGTCATGATAACCTCAAACTCCGGATACGGGCATATGATCGGTTGGGATCGTCATCAAATTACAGTTCGAATTCCGTACTCAGGGAGGGCATATCGATCAATTTGAGCAGGGCCATTTTTCCAGCCGAGCTCTTATAGGTATTTGAGATAAATTCATAAAATGTACGAACGAGATTGGTGGACAGCGCCCTCAGCTCTGATAATATTGTTTTATCATTTATAGTGCAAAAGATCTACAAAAAGATATTGCCGGGGTGGAGGTTTCTCCACCCCAGGGCTCTGTTCCCTAGAGCAGTGGCAGGTAGTTCTTGATCTCCCACTCGCTCACGTTCATCCGGTAGTTGTCCCACTCGATTCTCTTGGAGGCCATGAAGTTCTCGAAGACGTGGTCTCCCAGAGCTTCCCTCAGGAGCTTGCTGTTCTCCGCCAGGTGAATGGCCTCCACCAGGCTTCCGGGCAGGGAATAAATTCCCAGCTTGTCCCTCTCCGCATCGCTCATGTGGTAGACGTCCTTCTCGATGGGGGTGGGCAGGTCGTACTTGTTGTTTATGCCGGCAAGCCCAGCCGCCAGGAGCACGGAGAAGCACAGGTAGGGGTTGGCTGCCGGGTCGGGGCTGCGGAACTCCACTCTGGTGGCGTTCTCCTTGCCAGGCTTGTACATGGGCACTCTGACCAGGGTGGACCGGTTCCTTCTGGCCCAGCAGATGTAGACCGGGGCCTCGTATCCGGGGACCAGCCTCTTGTAGGAGTTGACCCACTGGTTGCACACGGCAGTGATCTCCGGGGCGTGCTTGAGCAGTCCTGCGATGTACTGCTTTCCTTCCTCGGACAGGTGGTAGGAGTCGGAGGCGTCGAACATCATGTTCTTCGATCCCTTGAACAGGGACTGGTGGACGTGCATTCCCGATCCGTTCTGGCCGTAGATGGGCTTGGGCATGAAGGTGGCGTGGTATCCGTGCTGGGTGGCTACCTCCTTGACCACGATCTTGTAGGTCATGCACTGGTCGGCCATGGTCAGGGCGTCCTTGTACCGCAGGTCGATCTCATGCTGGGATGGAGCTACCTCGTGGTGGCTGTACTCCACGTCCACTCCCATGGCGTCCAGGGTCAGGATGGTGTCCCTTCTCAGGTCGCTGGCTGCGTCCAGGGTGGTCAGGTCGAAGTAGCCGCCTTTGTCCAGGATCTCGGTGCCCTGGTCGTTCTTGAAGTAGAAGAACTCCAGCTCCGGGCCCACGTAGAAGGTGTAGCCCTTCTCGTTCAGCCGGGCCAGGTTCTTCTTCAGGACGTAGCGGGGGTCTCCCTCGTAGGGCTTGCCGTCGGGCTGGAGGATGTCGCAGAACATCCTGGCCACGCCCTTCTCCTGCTGTCTCCAGGGGATCAGCTGGAAGGTGGTGGGGTCGGGCTTGGCCACCATGTCGCTCTCGTCGATCCTGGCGAAGCCCTTGATGGAAGAGCCGTCGAATCCCATGCCCTCGTCGAAGGCCCCCTCCAGCTCGGAGGTGTTGATGGAGAAGCTCTTCGGTACTCCCAGGATGTCCGTAAACCAGATGCGCACAAATCGCACATTGTGCTTATCTATGGCCGCAAATACGTCATCCTTAGTCTTTAAGTGCTGGCTCATATTGCAATTCACCTTGATCCTAGGAGTCCAGGAGATAATATATAGGTATTTGAGATGTTATCATAAGATTTATGAGTCAATTTATGAAAATTATGGACAATTTTCAAGCTCATTATGTATCCTCTTATGTTCTTCAGGCTATCTTATAGTAACTCATAAAAACTATCTGTCTGCAATTAGCGGATAATTCCCCAGAAACGGCCTTATGCAAAGGGGATCATCCCCAGCAGGAAGCCGTTTTTCCCTCCTCTCAAATAAAAACCAAAATCTTTATCAGCCATAAGATCACCACCACAGTCAGGTGGTTATATGGACACTATCAACCTCATCGTACTCTTGCAGGGACTCCTGGTGCTGGTATTGTTCGTGGCGATGCTGGCTGTGAATTTCAAGGTCTGGAGATGGAATTACATCGTATTGCCCAAGTGAAGGAGACTTCTAAGGTCTCTGGATACTTATTTTAGCTGTCATTTAATAAAATCTGGCCAGGGATGGCTGTCCCATCCCTGCCTGGCTGTATAGGCGCACAGCGGCGCGTCTATTTTGTTGCTCTACTGTCGTTTTGCCCAACTTCGCTCATCGTTCGCCCATTGGTCGCTGCGGGCAGGGCCCGGGAAAATGGTCC
>JAAEEW010000135.1 GCA_013415595.1 Methanosarcinales archaeon
CACTCCGAATCTGGTCACTGCCCGTCACCCCTGGAGAGGAGGATGAGGGGCAGGCCGGAAGAGAGAAGCCTTAAAGCAAAAGGGCCAGAGGAGGAAGCAGAGCGCCGATGATGAGCCATACGACCTGAAGAGTGATGAGCCCTATGAGTGCTGAGGCGCATCGTATTTAACGCAGGGGAAGGCAGCCTGATCAAAAAAATTAATTTTTGCCAGGGGAGGGGATGTGCTGCCTGGCCCATTCGTCTATGTGGTCTATTAGGTTCAACTCCACGATCTTCTTCACATCGGATAGCATGACGGCCACATCACCCAGGGGAAATCGCCTGGTCCGACCTTCCTGGTCTACCACCTTGATCTCCTCTCCCGGGGACTTGCCGTCCAACTCCTTGAGCATCGAAGCCAGCTTTGATCGCGAGCCTTTCAGATAGTTCACCGAGTAGTCTCCCACCGGCTTTCTATCCCCGAGGTTCTTGTTTACCTCTTTAATGGACCAACACATGGTTGCGATGTCCCTGTACATTTTACTGCACCACCAGACAGATATCATGAAGAATATTTAATACTCGCGGACAAAAAGGTGGGGCTGGTGCGATTCGAACGCACGATCGACGGGTCTCTCCGATACTGAGGGAGAACCGTGTTCTACCTTTCAGTGCTCCAACGGATCATCAACGGCCTCCCCGTCGAGAGGCCTCAGCAGACCCGTTGCTCATCATCAAATATACCGCTGGAGCCCGTCGCCCTACCTGGCTAGGCCACAGCCCCTTGTAGCGGGCCGAGAGGGATTTGAACCCCCGACCTAAAGGTTAAGAGCCTTTCGCTCTGCCTGACTAAGCTACCGGCCCGGGCCGTACTATGCAGATGCCATTAATAAGTGTTTCGGGTGCTTCGCATTTATTTGAGGTTCTGAAGGGAGGGGGTGCCTCGCCTTCAGATGATGTTGATGTAGCGCTCCACTTCCCAGGGGTGGACGGTGTTGTTGTAGAGGTCCCATTCCATCCGCCCCAGACGGAGCAGGTTGCTGGTTATGTGCTCGCCCAGCGCCTCACAGATGACCTTGTCCTTCTCCAGGTAGTTCAGGGCCTCCTTCAGGTTCTCGGGCAGCAGCTTGATGCCCCTGGCCTCCCGCTCTGCGGGGGTCATCTCGTAGACGTTTCGGTCTATGGGATCGCCGGGGTCGATGCCGTTTCTTATGCCGTCCAGTCCGGCAGCCAGCACGGCGGTGAAGGTCAGGTAGGGGTTGCAGGAGGGGTCAGGCGACCGGAACTCTATGCGAGTGGAGAGGCCCCGGGCGTCGGGTATCCTGACCAGGGAGGAGCGGTTGGGGCCGGACCAGCTGATGTACACCGGAGCCTCGAAGCCGGGGACCAGGCGCTTGTAGGAGTTGACCAGGGGGTTGGCCACCGCGGTGATGGCGCAGGCGTGCTCCAGGACGCCGCCGATGAAGAACCTGGCCAGGTCGCTGATCTGCATGGGCTTCTGGGGATCGTAGAAGGCGTTCTCCTGGCCCCGGAACAGGGAGACGTTGGTGTGCATGCCCGAGCCTGCCTCGCCGAACTTGGGCTTGGGCATGAAAGTGGCGCACAGCCCATTCTTCATGGCGATGGTCTTGGTCACGTAGCGGAAGGTCACCACCCGGTCGGCGTTGGTGATGGCCTCGTCATAGGTGAAGTCGATCTCGTGCTGTCCCCGGGCCACCTCGTGGTGAGAGGCCTCGATGACGAAGCCCATGGAGGTGAGGGCCAGGACGATCTCCCGGCGGACGTCCTCGGCCAGGTCCACGGGACCCAGATCGAAGTAGCCGCCGAAATCCTGGGGAACGGTGGTGGCCTTGCCGTCTTCCATCCTGAACAGGAAGAACTCCAGCTCCGGGCCCACGTTCATGTTGAATCCCATCTCGTTGGCCCGACTGACCGCCTTCTTCAGAGCGTAGCGGGGGTCGCCCTCGAAGGGCCGGCCGCTGGGAAGGTACACGTCGCAGATGAACCGTCCCACGTTGGCGTTTTCCTTGGCCTTCCAGGGAAGGAGGGCGAATGTGGAAAGATCGGGACGCAGCACCATGTCCGACTCCTGAATCCTGGCAAATCCCTCGATGGAGGACCCATCGAAGGAAATGCCGCTCTTCAGGGCTTTTCCCAGTTGAGCCACGGGGAGGGCCACGTTCTTGACGATCCCCTGAATATCGGTGAATTGTAATCTGACGAATTCGACGTTCTTGTCACGGATGAAATCGAGCAGCCTCTCCTTAGAGTACATGATGCACCTTACCTCTGGGTCTTTATTCAGCAGCCTCTTTAACTTCCAGTTCAAATAGCTAATCCTGTGCCTCGAGGGCCGGAATTCTGGCCGGCAAGGGGGTGCATCTTTAAATATGCTTACCACCGAGCCCTTCCTCTGAGCAGGTGTGAGATTACATGTCGGGCGCCAAGATTTTAGTGGTAGATGCTGGCGGCAGGGGCAATGCCATAGCCCACGCCTTCGCCAGGAGCGATCAGGTGGCAGAGGTCTACGTCGCTCCCGGAAACGCCGGAAGCACCATGATGGAGAAGTGCCGGCTGGCCCAGGACGGCCAGAGAGCCCTGAAGGACATTCCCGAGCTGCTGGAGTTTGCCAGGGAAAAGGAGATCGACCTCACCTTCGTCGGCCCGGAGGGCTACCTCTCCGACGGCATGGTCAACGTCTTCCAGGAGGCCGGCCAGAGGATAGTGGGGCCGCGAAGCGAGGCGGCCATTCTGGAGGGCTCGAAGTGCCGGACAAAGGATTTCTTGAAGGAGATCGGGGTGCCCGTACCTCCACACCAGAACTTCGATGACCCGGAGAAGGCCCGGATCTACGTGAACCGATTCTACGACGAGAATCCTTCCCAGAACCTGGTCATAAAGGCCGACGGACTGGCCGCAGGCAAGGGGTCGGTGGTCTGCTCCTCCCGGGAGGAGGCCCTCTCCACCGTGGAGCGGATCATGGTCAGCCCCCGCATATTCGGATCGGCCGGGGACCGGATCGACGTGGAGACCCGGCTGCACGGGCGGGAGCTGATGTTCTTTGCCGTCACCGACGGAAAGACCATCCTCCCCCTGGAGTCGGCCATGGACTACAAGAATGCCTTCGCCTCGGACGAGGAGGTGGCCGTCCGCCTGTTCAACAGGCTGTCCGGGAACCCCAACCTGGACAACAACCCCAACACCGGGGGCATGGGCGGGTTCTCCCCCCACCCCTGGCTGGATCAGGAGCTGACGGACAGGATCATGGAGCAGATCGCCAGGCCCACCATCCAGGGGCTGAGGGAGCGGGGGATCGAGTACACCGGGTTCATCTACTTCGGGCTGATGATCGTGGGCCAGGAGAAGGACCCTTACGTCCTGGAGATCAACGTCCGGCTGGGGGACCCGGAGGCAGAGGTGATCCTGCCCCGTCTGCAGACCGACATGTACGCCCTCTCCCAGGCCCTGCTGGACGGGACCCTGGACCAGGTCCGCCTCTCCTGGAGCAATGAGAGCTGTCTATGCATCTGCGCGGTCAGCGGCCGGGTGGTCAAGTCCCTCTCCAGCAGCGTGGGAGACGAGGAGCGCCCCGGCTATCCGGGAGCCCACTACACCAACATGCCCATCCGGGGCTTGAAGAAGGTGGACAGAGACGTGCTGGTCTACCACAACGGCACGGCCTATGGCACCGACTCCGCCGGCAGGAAGCAGCTGTTCACCACCGGCGGCCGGGTGCTCACTCTGGTGGGACGGGGAGAGGACCTGGCCATAGCCCGGGAGAAGGCCTACGACAACATCAAGCGCATCCGGTTCAACGGCATGCGCTACAGAAAGGATATCGGCCAGGGTTACATCTGATATTCACGGAAAACCTACATGACAGACGGGCGAGAAGGATTTTGCATGACGGCTGAGCTGAGGGAGAGCATGGCGTTTGGCCCTGGAGCCGAAAGTGCGGGCGGGGATGGGACATGATAGTGCTGGGGCTGGAGGGGACCGCCTGGAACCTGAGCGCGGCGCTGGTGGACGAGAGCCGGGTTCTGGTGGAGAAGAGCTCCACCTACGTCCCGGCCAAAGGGGGGATTCACCCCCGGGAGGCAGCTCAGCATCACGCCGACCACATGGCGGAGGTGGTAGGAAACGTCCTGCAGGCGGCCAGGGAGAACGGGTGGCAGATGGACGCCGTGGCCTTCTCCCAGGGGCCGGGGCTGGGGCCCTGTCTTCGCACCGTGGCCACCGCCGCCCGGGTGCTCTCTTTGCGCTTTGGCATCCCCCTGGTGGGGGTCAATCACTGCATCGCCCACATTGAGGTGGGCAAGTGGAACACCGGGGCCCGGGACCCGGCGGTCCTGTACGTCAGCGGCGGCAACTCCCAGGTGCTGGCCCTTCGCCAGGGGAGGTACCGCATCTTCGGGGAGACCCTGGACATCAGCGTGGGAAACGCCCTGGACAAGTTCGCCCGCTCGGTGGGCCTTCCCCACCCCGGCGGCCCCCGCATCGAGGAGCTGGCCCGCTCTGCCGGGCAGTACATCCCCCTGCCTTACACGGTGAAGGGCATGGACTTCTCCTTCTCCGGCCTGTCCACCGCCGCCTCGGAGGCAGCCAGGAAGCACGAGCTGGCCGATGTCTGCTACAGCTTCCAGGAGACGGCCTTCGCCATGCTGGTGGAGGTGACGGAGAGGGCCATGGCCCACGCCGAGAAGAAGGAGGCCATGCTGGTGGGCGGGGTGGGAGCCAACCGGCGGCTGGGGGAGATGCTGGACATCATGTGCCGGGAGCGGGGAGGGCGGTTCTTCCTGCCGGAGAGGAAGTTCATGGGGGACAACGGCAGCATGATCGCCTGCACCGGCCTGATCATGCTCAGGGCCGGGGTCACCACCCCCCTTGGCCAGTCCCAGGTGCGGCCGGGATACCGGACGGACGAGGTGGAGGTGGTCTGGGCCTGAGAGAAGGCCCTGACACACCTCTGCGATCCGGTCTCGTGCTTTTGTGATGCCTGATCGACCCTGAGAACTCCTGGGGACTCCTGAAGATTCCTGAAGATCCCCGAGGATTCCTGATGATCCCCGAGGATTCCTGAGGACCTCTGGAGACGGTTCGATGGATGGAAGAATATCCCTGCCGGCGTCGAGCCCGGCGTCCCGGCCTTTCATCCCGGCGGACAGTTTAAATAATTTTGAGTGCAATTAGCCCAGGGGAAGAAAACATGTCCAAGGCTATCTGGGAGACCAAGACGTCCGGGCGAAAGGTAGGCGTGTTCGCCCTGGGAATTAAGGACCTGGTGAAGGGAAGCGTGGATAAGCAGGTTCACGACGGGGATACGGCCAACGTCTATACCAAAAACTACTTCGGTGTGCGGTTTTTGGGAGTGGACACTCCGGAGATCAGCTACCGTCTGCCCTGCCGGGATTTCCTGGAGCTGTCCGACGAGCAGTGGGACGCCTTCCTGGCCCATCCCTTCGGCAACGCCGGACTGGAGGTGGGGCTGCAGACCTACCTGAGGGACCATCTGGGCCACGGGGTGGCCGCCAACCACTACCGCCACGCCGTGGCGGCCAGGGAGGGGCTGAAGAGGATGATCCGGGAGGACATCCAGGAGATGAACAGGCCGGAGGATACATTCGAGTTCTTCCTGTCCTTTGCCAGCGAGGTTATGGACCGCTACGGCCGGCTGCTGTGCTTCATCAACCGCAACCAGCCGGAGGGGAGCCCGCCCCCCACCTACAACGAGCGGCTGCTGCAGGAGGGGCTGGCTGCGCCCTACATGATCTGGCCCAACATCAATCCCTTCCGGGCGGCGGGATCGACCACCGATGCGGTGATCAAGCCGGGGACGGCGGGGGATCTGGCAGAGAAGGACCGCACCCTCAAGCAGGCCAGGGAATGGGTGGCCGGCGCCCGCCGGGAGGGGAAGGGCATCTTCAGCCGGGAGGACCAGCTTTCCCTTCAGCCCTTCGAAGTGCGCTTTTTGGCCGACCAGAGAGGTCCCGACCGCTGGGTGATCGACCTGGGAAAGAACGACTACCGCCTGATCCCGCCCCAGGAGTACTACACCGTGCCAAACCTGGAGGACCGGCTGTTCGTCCCCCAGGAGTACGTCCCCCTGTTCGTGGAGAAGGGGTGGAAGAAGGGCGGCTGAAAAACCGGCCCCAGGGCCCACCCTGGCCTCAAAGGGCTCTATGCCGCCCTCTTTTCCAGACTATTTTTTCTCTGTGCCGTCTTTCATCGTTCTGATGCCGCCAGATGGCCCACCCTCATCTCCCGGAAGGCGTCCCGACATCAAGCAGACGGCGCCCGGGGGCCTCCCTCAAAAACGCAACCCGAGGCTCGAATTCCTTTTATACCTTGATCGCCTATGGTCATGATTCGAGTGGGATCATGAGCAAATTCATCCTGTTAATGTGTCTGGCCGCCCTCATCTCCACGGCCGCGGCCCAGATCGACGTGTCCCAGGCCTTCTTCCCCTCAGGCACCTTTGGTGACTGGGGAGACGTGACCCTGGAGGAAGCCCGCAGCGAAGATTCGCCCTCTCCGCCGGAGTGCATCCGGATCAGCTACTCCGCTGCCCAGTCCCAGAGCCAGGGATACGCCGGCATCTGCTGGCAGTACCCGGACTCCAACATGGGCGATTTGCCCGGCCAGGACCTGACCGGCAGCACCGCCCTGACCTTCTGGGCCCGGGGAGAGATTGGCGGCGAGCAGGCGGAGTTCAGCGTGGGGGGAGCGACGGATTTTCTGCCGGAGAGGTCCACCGGCGTGGTGAGCCTATCCCCGGACTGGCAGCAGTTCACCATTCCCCTGGAGGGGATGGACTTGAGCTCGGTTATCAACGGATTTTGCTGGCGGACCACCAAGGACCACAATCCCTACGGCTGTACCGTCTACCTGGATGACATTCTCTACCAGTAAAGGAACTCTCTCATGAAGAATATCGACAAGATGGTCACCGTCATGGTGGCCGTGACCTCCCTGCTCCTGGGAATTTACAACACCTGGGCCATCCAGAATCCGCCGGACTCAACAGACCTGGTGGCCAAGGGCAACAACTACTTCGACCAGGGCGACTACAAGAAGGCCATAAACTGCTACGAGAAGGCCCTGAAGCTCCACGGCTCCTACAGCAACGCCCTGAAGTACAAGGGCTACGCCCTGTTCAACCTGGGGCTGAACAACCAGAGCCTGGGGATAAAGCTCAACAGCGCCTCGGTCTACGACTCCCCGGCCATCTACGCCACCACCCTGATCGAGCATTACAACAGCTCCTCTTACGTCCTGGACGATAGCAGCCGCAGCTACCTGGAGAGCGCCTACCAGTACCTCCAGGATGCAGCCCGCAGCAACCCCACCGACGTGGAGGCTCTGCTTTACTCGGGCATCCTCAGCCTGTACCTCCTTCCCTCGCCCAGCTACGACCCGGTCAAGGAGTTCGACAAGACCCTGCGCACGGCGGAGGAGCTCTCCTACAAGAGGTCCCTGCACATCCGGGCGGTGAAGAGCGCCGCCTGGACCGGCAAGGGCGTGGCCTACCTGAACATGGGGGAGACCAGGAAGGCGGAGTCCTGCTTCAGAAGCGCCAGGCAGGCCCTGGAGATGCAGTCGGACTAGGCAGCCCCGGGAAGGTGGAATAACAGGATTAATAAGGCATCCCTCCCCAGAGCCTGCCATGCTCTTCCAGATCCTGGACGCCAACTACACCTACGATTCCCAGGGCTACCCGGTGGTGCAGCTCTTTGGCCCCACCCCGGAAGGAAAGAGCGTGCTTTGCCGGGCGACCGGATTTAGGCCCTACTTTTACGCCGGCGTCGATCTGCAGAGGATGGACGCGGCAGCTGCCTACCTGCGAGGGCTGGGCATGGAGGTGGAGACGGTGGAACGCTATGAGCCCATCGGCTACCAGTCCAGCCCCAGGAAGATGATCATGCTCTCCCTGAAGGACCCCAAGGAGGTCAGGGTGATGAGGGAGCGGGCGGCGGAGGCCCCGGGGGTCAAAGCGGTCTACGAGACCGACATCCTGTTCAAGAACCGGTTCCTGATCGACCACGGCCTGGGGGGCATGAGCTGGGCCAGGGTGGAGGCGGAGGGCGTCCCTTCGGTCCAGGCGGGACAGATGAGCCAGCCGAATCTGGTGGTGGAGGTCGAACGGGAGAGCCTGGTGCCGGACTCCCGCAGCGCCAACGCCCCCCTCCGCCACCTGGCCCTGGATATCGAGTGTCTGCCCCGCAACGGGGAGATGCCCACCTCCGACGTCTCCCCCATCATCCTGATCAGCCTGGCCTTCGAGCCCCCCTACCAGGGGAAAAAAGACCTGGTGCTGGTGGGCCGGGATATCGACTGCCCGCGCCAGGACGTCTGCCCCTGCCAGGACGAGCAGGAGATGCTCTCCCGGTTCTTCTCCATCATCCGGGACTACGACCCGGACGTGGTGATGGGCTACAACTCCAACGATTTCGACATCCCCTACATCGAGGACCGGGCGGCGCGGCTGCGGGTGGACTCCCGGGTGGGCCGGGACGGCAGCACCTGGCACCTGAGAAAGATCGTCAACCAGACCAACGTGGCCATCACCGGACGGGTGGTGGTGGACCTGCTGCCCATCATCCGGTCCTCCTTCAGCCTGAAGCAGTACACCCTCCGAAACGCCAGCCAGGAGCTCCTGGGCCTGGAGAAGTACGACGTGGACCCCCGGGAGATGGAGGGCATCTGGCAGCGGGGCGGGGAGGAGCTGAGGCGGTTCATCAGCTACTCCCGGCGCGACGCCTTCCTGGCCCTCTCACTGCTGCTCCAGCTCCGGCTGATGGACAAGTACGTGGCCCTGGCCCAGGCCAGCGGCTCGCTGCTGCAGGACGTGGTCAACGGCGGCCAGAGCGGCATGGTGGAGAACCTGCTCCTGCGCCGCTTCCGGGAGAGGTCGAGGGTGGTGCCCCCCAAGCCCGGATCGGACGAGTCGGACGAGCGCTACGGGGACAGCGACGAGCTGAAGGGCGGCGCGGTGCTGGTGCCGGAGAAGGGCCTGCTGGAGAACGTGGTCATCCTGGACTACAAGTCGCTGTACCCCACCATCATGATGGCCCACAACCTCTGCTACTCCACGGTCATCACCGGCAAGGAGTTCTACCAGAACCAGGACCTGGAGCTGATCACCTCCCCCTCCGGAGGGCAGTTCGTCTCCCCCCGGGTAAGCCCGGGGATAGTTCCCGGGGTGCTGAAGGAGCTTTTGGACCAGAGGACCAGCACCAAGAAGCTGATGAAGACCGCCGGAGACGAGGAGCGGCGGTTCCTGGACGCCAGGCAGTACGCCATGAAGATCCTGCTGAACAGCTTCTACGGCTACTCCGGCTACGCAAGGGCCCGGCTGTACAGCCTGCCCCTGGCCAATGCGGTCACCAGCTTTGGCCGGACCAACATCCAGAACACCAAGGACCTGATCGAGGAGATGGGGAGCGTCTACCTGCTGGACGGGACGGCCCTCCTGCCCGACGAGCTGGCCGGGGAGATGGAGGCCTCCGGCTCCACCCTGCAAAGCGCCCGGGTGGCGGCCCGGATTCGCCGCTACGACCTCTCGGTGGTCTACGGGGATACGGACAGCGTCTTCGTCAAGCTGCGGCGGCACCGGGAGCTGGTGGACGCCCGGGGCGCAGAACCCGAAGCGGCCGGAAGTGAGCAGGAGCTCCCCCCCGGGGACGCAGAGCTGATCGGCCAGAAGATCGCCCAGACCATCACCTCCTGTCTCCCCCCGCCCATGGAGCTGGTCTTCGAGGCCTTCGCCCGCCGGGGGATATTCCTGGCCAAGAAAAGGTACGCCCTGTGGGTCTTCGAGCGGGTGGGCGGGGACTGGCGGGACCGGATCAAGGTGCGGGGCATGGAGACCGTGCGCCGGGACTGGTGCGAGATGACTTCCAAGACCCTGAACCGGTGCCTGGAGCTGCTGCTGAAGGAGGGCCTGGTGGACGACGCGGTGGAGCACGTGCGCACGGTGATCGGCCGGATGCAGCGGCTGGACCTGAAGAAGGACCGGGAGATGCTGGACGACCTGACCCTGACCCGCCGGTACACCAAGAGCGTCTCCGCCTACAAGAGCAAGCAGCCCCACATCCAGCTGGTGGAGAAGATGCGGCAGCGAGGAGGCCGGGTGCCTGGAATCGGCGAGCGGGTGCCCTTCGTGATCGTGCGGGGGGACAACCGCAAGGCCCTCTTCGTGGACAAGGCGGAGGACCCGGAGTTTGCGGTGGAGAAGGAGATGCAGATCGACACCGACTACTACATCGAGAAGCAGCTTCTGCCGCCGGTACTGAGGATATTCGAGTCCTTCGACATCAAGAGGGAGCAGCTGGTGCGGGACCGGAGGCAGAGGAACCTCTTCGACTTCGAGAACCTGCCGACCAACCAGAAGCAGAAGTC
>JAAEEW010000136.1 GCA_013415595.1 Methanosarcinales archaeon
CCGGACGGTTATGGTGCCCCCGGCCATCTCTGAGCCCAGGTGCATGCCTGCTGACCCCCGAATCTCGATCTTTCCGGCGGTCATGCCCTGGCCGATGCGTTTTGCCCGGCAGACGTCGCCCTCTATAATGATCGAGGTCTCCCCGGGTGCACCGATTCCCGCCACGTCGACGTCAAAGAACCTGGAAAGGGGATGCTGATATTGACCCTGCCAGACCGGGAGGCTCTCGATCTGCTCTTGTGATTTGCCGGCCATGATCCCGGGGTTTATGACCTCGGCCTCGATCATGATGTCTATCTCGCCCGCAGGCTGGAGCAAAACTTCCCCCATCCCCCTCACCTCCCCATCGAGGCCTCCGGGGGCCTGTTGATCGGTATGGCTGCAGGGTCCTTGAGGTACTTTTCAGGCACCGGGTAGTTGGCAAAGCCCACGGTGTAATATTTGAACCACTCTTTCAGGTCGGCAAGCATATCTCTCTCCAGGTCTTCGTTCACGTAAGGCTGGCAGTAGAACCTCTTTCCATCGGGAACTGAGACTATCTCCCCTCTGGAGGCGACGATTGTCCCGTCCTTGATCGTGTACTCCGGTCGCGCGAAGGCCTTCACTATGCTCTCCGGATCGTTCACGTCCAGACTGGCCGGGTCCAGGTCGTAGACGGTCACGTCGCCGTCTGCTCCCACGCCCAGGTGGCCTTTCCGGTGGGCCATGCCGATGGTCCGGGCGGGGTTGGCCCTGGTGAGAATGGCTATCTCGTAGAGGCCCATCTCCCTGTCCACCCCGCCCAGGCTGGACCTGTCGTAGGCGAACTTGTGGCATTCCCCGGCGGTCTGGTCCCTGGCCTTCCTGGACATGAGCCAGGCTATGACCTGCGGATACTGGGTGAAGACGCCGCCGTTGGGGTGGTCCGTGGTCATGATGGTCTTCCACGGATCGTCGACCATCAGCAAAAGCTCCAGACCCATGGCCCACTGGATGCTGCTTATGGGACTGCTCTTGAGGTAGAGGAAGGGGATGACCCCCGAGCCGCACTCCAGCTCGACGTCGGTGTTGGACCACTTCTGGCCGGAGTGCATGTACAGGTCGTGGATGGCCGGTCCGTCACCGGTCATGGCCGTGGCCGGGCCAAAGGGCACTGCTCCGTTGTCTATCACCACGTGATCGGATTTGTTCACATAGCTCACCAGCTCCTGGGTGCCGGAGCTGAAGTCTCTCCAGGAGGTGCCGCCAAAGGAGCTGAACTGGGCGTGGGCCAGGTAGACGGACTGCTTGCGTCCGGCGTCCATTTTGGTGCTGGCCCAGTCCACATCCATCTTTTGTCTCACATCGACGTCGGCAGGGATCTTCAGGGATTCTCGGGTAATTTCCCAGTTGCCGGGATGGCCCAGGTTGTTGGTGTGCAGGTGCAAAGACATGGGCATGCCCAGCAGCTCGTTCACCTCGGCCAGGCCGTGGATGACCTCCCGGGGGGTGGTATCGAAGTGGATGTTGGATACGTCAAGTCCGTTCACGTTTTTGGCCCAGCCCCAGTTCTCGACCCCGGCGGGATTGACGCATTTGATGCCGTAGGCCCTGTGGGTCCTCATCATCCAGGCGGTGTAGGCGGCGGCCTTTTCGATCTCCCCTTCGTGGAGGTAGCGCATGATGAACCAGTTGTTCCCCAGGACCAGGTAGGCGCCCATGTCCAGAATGGGGGTGGAGCGCATCTCCTCGTGGGTGTGGCGGGCCTCCAGGGGAGGCATGGCCGCCTCGAAGACCGTGGTGTAGCCCATGGCCACGTAGTCGTAGCCCTGCTTGTAAACGGAGGGGATGGTGTAGCCGCTTCCGCCGTGGGTGAGCGCCGTCTTTCTGCGCACCGATTTGTAGTGATCCTCGGGCCGCATCAGCCGGCCGGCGTTGACCTTGGCCCCGGCCACGTGGGAATGGGAGTCGACGCCGCCAGGCATCACCGTCCTGTTCTGAGCATCGATCACGGTGGCCTCCCTCTTCTCCGGTCCGGTCAGGTCGCCGACCACCTTTCCGTTCCTGATGAAGATGTCCATGACCTGGCCGTCGATGCCGTTCAAGGGATCGAATACCGTTCCGTTTCTTATGATCATGGCCGCCATCAGGCCACCTCCCGTCTCTTCAGCCAGATGGCATCCGCCGGACAGATCATGCTGCAGGTGGCGCAGGAGCCGCAAGCCTCCTGGTTCACCACGTGCACTGTGCCGTTCTTCACTTCCAGCAGAGGCTTTTCGTCCAGCTCGTTCAGGTGGCCTGCGGCCAGATAGGGATCGGAGAGGGCGTTTACCGGACAGACGATGACGCAGTTGCCGCAGCCCAGGCAGGCCTCCTCATCCGTCTCCAGGATAGAGGTGAGGGTGAGCCAGGGAGCCTGCTGGGAGAGCTTCTTCTCGAAGGCCTTCTTCCCCTGCATCTCCGGGACGATGGCCGTCTTTTGAACGGCGATGGCCCTGACCGGGCAGGCCTGGGCGCAGGCCCCGCAGTAGATGCAGGCGTCCTCCCGGTGGGTGACCTTCTCCACGATCTCCCCCGGGCCCCACTCACGATTGAAGAGGGCATTGGCCGGACAGGTGTGCACGCAGGTCCGGCAGGCCTGGCAGATGCCCTCGTCCCGGGAGAACTTGCCGGCGAATGGTTTTTCAAAAGAGATGGCCCCAACCGGGCAGATCCGGGCGCACCAGCCGCAGTGGACGCAGCGGTTTGTATCGATCAGGGTCTGGCCCTCGAATCGAAGGCTGCCGTCCTCTGCCAGCCTGCGGTCCTGGATCTCGATGCAGCCCTGGGGGCAGACCTCGGCGCACAGGCCGCAACGAAGGCAGCTATCGTCTGCCAGCGTGGGCTTCAGGGCGGCGCTCAGGAAGGTGCCGTCCATCTTTGCCTGGCCTGCCACCCTGAACTCCAGGGCACCCACCGGACAGATCCTGGAGCACAGAGTGCAAAAGACGCAGTCTCCGCTCTTTCTCTTCTCGATGAAGTCTTTGTCGATCAGACCCCGGGCCACCGCTCCCACCGAGCCTATGACCAGCTCGCCTTTGGGGCAGATCTGGACGCAGGTGCCGCACCCTATGCACTTTTCGGGCAGATAGATCTGCTGTTTATCCTCCCTTGAATCCAACAATACCTCTCTCATCCTACACCCTGCCGGGAAAGTGATAGGCGGAAGAGGTTAAGAATGTTTGCACCAATGTTTTAAAATTGACGAAAATGCAAGCGAATATGCTTAACAGGGGAGGGTGGAGACCCCCCGGGTCCCTGCAGGAGAGCAGGAGGAGGACAGCGGGAGGGTAGCGGAAGGGCAGAGAGAGGAAAGCGAGAGACCCCCGGGATGTCCGTTGAGGAGACCGGCGCCATTCACCGGAGGTGGTCAACGATGAAAGCGTTCTTAAATCGAGGTGGCAGTGGAGAATGAGATGCTATTTGGCCGCCCCAACTCCAGAACCAGGATCAATATCGACATTTTCATCAACTTCGGAAACGACGAAATCTTCCATAAAAAGATACAGGCAAAGCCGGGAATCAGCGCCCTGGATGCCCTGGCAGAGGTGGCACAGATCGATTACCTGCCTGACGATAGCGCCACCGCCCATCACGGGGCCATGGTGACGGGCATCAACGGATTCAAGGTGGACCTGCACCACTTCTGGATGTATTACGCCTTCATGAACGATCAGCCGGGATGGAGCCTGCCCATGTGTACCCCGGACTCGTTTGCGATCACCGGCGACTGCCGCCTGGGGTGGAGATATCACACGAAAGCCGATGAGGCGGACACGCTGAGGTACGGGCCGCTCTACTCCAGCAGCTGCATAAACAAGATCAGAAGATGCGGCCGTCAGTTTTGAGGGGTGAGTGGGGGCACCTATTCACTGGGGCACTGGGGCATTGGCCGTCATGACTGCCCCGCAGAGTGCGGCGAAGGCTCCTCTGTCCGGCCCCGGGCAGGCAAGGGGGGAGCAGGGTGGCCAGGGCCCCCTCGGGAGTGGGCGATCGCCCAGCCCTCATCTCAGAAATTAAAAACCGATTTATTAATTCAGGTTCATTCGGAATGCGGCTGGTCCTCCGGCTCCTGGCACTCTTCATGGCCTTCCCCCATGGCCTGCATGTACTGCTGCTGTATCTGCGGACCCAGGTTGCACCGCAAGAGGCCGGAGAGGAACACGCCGGCAATCAGGATGTGATCTCTTGGCATGTCCGTCAGCGCGGACCTGATCTGCTCGACCGCCGCCTCCTGGCTTTCGACACCCGGGGCAAAGAGGAACTGCTTGACCAAGTCGCCTATTTTCATCATATCATCGGCAGGGACATCGAAAAAGCCGCGGACGATCTCCAGGACTATGGACTCCTCATCAGGTTGGAACATAGTCGACACTGGCAGGTGATGGATGAAAAAGGTTTGGCTACGGCAGGAGGCGGGGTGGATTTGAGATCGGGATCGATTGTGTGGTAGGGTGAACGGAATTCCGCATGAGCTTGCTGGAAAATCTTACCAGAACGGTGATGGAAACGTAGCTCACGAAATTGCAGCGTATTCGTGACACTACCCACTTGCAGCCAGTTTTACAATAGGATTCATTCAATTCTCCAGCGTGTTAGATAGCGAATGCTCAAGAACGCTTTGGTCGTTCTAAA
>JAAEEW010000137.1 GCA_013415595.1 Methanosarcinales archaeon
ATCCTTCGCAGGCGGTCCAGGTCCTTCAGGATCAGGGTGGCCCGCTTGTAGGTGGCAAACCGCCTGGCAAAGCCAATGGTCAGCACGTAAGGATCGAAGAGCACTCCCGAGGCCATGACGATGGAGGAGTCGGCCCGGTCGTCGGTCCACCGCAGCCTGGCCCTCTCCCGGATGGTGGTGATGAGCAGCATCTTTTGCATCTGGTGGACCCGCTACAGCTCGGAGTCGGGAATGTCGTCCACAAGTTGCCAGATCAGGGGGTCGTCGTGGTCCTCCAGCCAGTGGGGTCCCAGGTAGCGGTTGAACAGCTTCTCCATCCGGGAGTCGATCCAGGTAGGGAGGTGTACTCCGTTGGTCACGTGGTCGATGGGCAGCCGGTCGGCGGGGAGGTCGGGCCACAGGTGACGCCACATCTCCCTGGCCACCTCCTGGTGCCTTCGGCTGACGCAATTGTGGTAGGCGGACATGCGCAGGGCAAAGGCGGTCATGTTGAATCCCGCGCCCGGGTGCCGGGGGTCGATTCCCATCTGGAAGAACTCGTCTCTATCCAGGCCCAGGCTGGGGAAGTAGGAGTTGAAGTATTTCTCCATGAGGTGAAAGGGGAAGACATCGTGGCCTGCGGGAACCGGGGTGTGGGTGGTGAAGACGGTGGTGGACCGCACCCTGTCTGCAGCACATTTGCACCCCATCCCCCCCTCGATGAGCATCCTTATCCGCTCCAGGACGGCGAAGGCCGGGTGGCCCTCGTTTAAGTGCAGGACGCAGTTCTTGATGCCGATGGCCGCCAGGACCCGGGCCCCGCCGATGCCGAGAACGATCTCCTGGCGCAGCCGCTGGTCGGCGTCTCCCACGTAGAGCCGGGCGGAGATGCTGCGGTTCCAGGGGTCGTTGGCCTCAATGTCCGTATCTATCAGGTAGAGGTGGACCTTCCCGATCCGCAGCTTCCACACTCCCACGTAGATGGGGGGCTCTATCACCGGAACCCTGATCACCAGGGGCTTTCCGTCCTGGTCCAGCACCCGGGAGATAGGGGCCTGGTCCTTGTCCAGGAACTGGCTCTCGCTGGACTGCCAGCCGTCGGGAGATATGCGCTGCCGCAGGTAGCCGCCGGGGTACATGAATCCGACTCCCACCACCGGAACCGATAGGTCGCTGCTCTCCTTCAGGAAGTCGCCGGCCAGGAATCCCAGGCCCCCGGCGTAGAAGGGAAGGGAATGGTGAAGGCCGAACTCGGCCGAGAAGTAGGCTATGGGCAGGTTGGAGGGGCTTTGCACGTGATTGGGAAACCAGCCTCCCAGGGACCTCATCTCCGAGCGGAACCTGGCGACGACCGAGTCGTAATGTCTCAGGAAATGGGGGTTTTGGGCTGCACTCTCCAGAGCTGCTTTGTCCAGGTCGTGGAGCATCTTCACCGGATTGTGGGTGCTCTGCTTCCAGGTGGCAGAGTCGATCATCCTGAACAGGTCCCTGGCCTGGGGGTGCCAGCTCCACCACAGGTTGCAGGCCAGCTCGCCAAGTCCGGCGATCCTCTCCGGGAGGTCGGGATATCTAGCGTCCAGGATGTCCATCAATTGTACTCACGGGCCCGAATAGCGAGCCTGCGGTATTTAAATTGCACCGCCCCCTCCACCTGCGGCGCATCCTGGCAGGCGGCAAACGGCTGCCAGGGAAAGCCCGGGGGAGCAAAGAAAAAAGGGGGGCCTGGGAGGGGCAGAGCAGCTCTCCCCAGCCGGGGGAATTTTGGTCAGCGCTTCTCCACGATATTTAGCACCAGATCGAATCCTCCGATCAGCGTTCCTTCGGAATCGCGCTGGAACACCTCCACCTTGAACCGGTCTCCCGGCCTGGCCCCTTTGGGTGCCTTGATCTTCATCCGCAGGGTCAACCTCTGCCTGGGCTTCATCAGGTAGGGCCAGCCCGCCTTCAGCCCGGCGCTGAGCTGCAGGTGGCTCTGGTTGTCCCGGATCACCATGGACACGTCTCTACGCACGAACTCCGGGCTCACCCTGGAGAGGGCTGAGGCCTCCGGGGCTGCACGGTCCGGGACGCTGATGGTGGACCCCCGGGCCAGGTTTAGCAGGACGCTAGGCTGCTCAGGGTGCAGGGCCACTGCTATCCTGGTTGGCTCAAGCACGATCATCTCGCTTCTGGGGCCCGCTATCACCGGCTGTGGTTTGAGGACCGAGGCCTCGATGGCCTGCATGTTCTGCCACAGGCTCTGGATCACCCGGGGATCCTGGTGGTGGAAGGAGACCTCCATGTTCTCGTAGTTGGGCGGCCGGACGACCTCCAGGCGAACCGTCTTCTCCATCAGGGCATGGTAGCTGCTGATGGAGAACAGGCAGTCCGCGGAGCCGTCGATGACCACGTCCACCACGTCGGTGTTTCGGTACTGGAGCTTGCCGTTTCCGGTGCCAATGGTGGTGGCCCCGGCGGGCACGTGGTCTGCCGGGTTGTAGACCTCGGCAAATATGCATCCGTGAATCTTTTTGGCTCCTGTGGGTATGGGCGGGATCATCTCCTTGGGCCAGCAAACCCGCAGGGTGGTTGATTTTCCGGCGGCCAGGTTGAATCCCACGGCGGCGCTGATGACGTTGTTCCGGAAGTCGGCGGGGTAGACCGGGGTGGAGAAGGGGCTCTTGAAGCTGAAGGTGATCACGAAGGCCCTGGCGGTCTTGGTGCCGGCGTTTTTCACCCGGGCGTAGAACCAGTTGTCCTGGCCGGCTTCCACCTGTTGCCATCCCACCTCCGGCAGCTCCTTTTGCTGGGACCACAGGCCTTCGATCTTGAGATCGGACCCCGAGCTGCATTGCAGGATACCCCGGTCGTGGAAGCTGTTCAGGAAGTGAACCCCGTTATGAAGCCTGTACTCTCTCAGGCTCTGGTTCTCTTCCATGAACTCCTCGGCCGCATCGCCCATGGAGGCATTGTAGGCCACATGTTCGTGGCTCAGGATCACCGTCTTCAGAACCTCGTCCCTGGCCGCCTGCCGGACTGCCAGGCTGGAGAAGTTGTCGCCGCCGATGGTCCGGTAGATGTTCCACAGGGCCGCAGACCAGATCTCGCCATTGTTGTGGCAGGCGTGGTAGGGGTACGATCCGCTCTGCCAGTCGCCGGGATACACTTTGGTCCCGTTGACCCGGCGCATCCCTCCCTCATCGGCAAAGCACCAGTCCTCGAAGACCTCCCTCTGGAACTGATGCTCCGGGGCGAAGTAGACGCAGGCCAGGATGTCGGAGAACCCCTCTCCCATGGCCTGGGTCTCGAAGCGGTTGGTGACCGGATTTTTCGATCCCGGATTGGGGGTCCCGGGGGACGACGGATCTGAGCCGGGGTGTCCCCAGCTCGGCACCTGGTCGCTCTGGATGGCGTGGCCGTACTCGTGCACTATGGCCTCCCCCTCCTCGCCCCGGTCCGGCTTGCAGGGCCCGGAATTGCCCAGTCGAATGGTGTCGTCCCCGGGGTTGTAGGAGGCTCCTTCCTGGTTGGCGTGGGGGACCACGTCGATCTGGCTCTTGTGGGCGGTGGTGATTCCCAGAGACTGAATGTAGCGCTGAATGGTGTCCACGTGATAGTATCCCATGACCCCTTCGAAGCCGTCCTGGTTGCTCAGGTACTTGAAGTTGGTCTTGTTCGTCTCCTCCGGGGAGTTCACGACCTTCACGTAATCTCCCACCAGCCGGTACTTGGTTCCGACCTTGGTGATTCCCCTCAAGGTCCTGGTCACCCTCTCTGCGTCTATGGTGGCCTGGGCGGTCCCGGCAAATCCGCAGTTGTTGACGGTAGCTTCAGGAGAGCGAAGTGCATTGTTCCCCGAGGTGACCACGGGATTGGGATCGAATACGTACCCCTCTCCGTCCTCGGCCAGCATGGTCAGGTCTGCCCTGCTCAGGACCTCTCCGGTGTGGGCGTCGATTATGAGCTCCAGGTCCCGGGCCGGCTGGTCGGTGAGGACCATCACCCTGTAGGTCAATCGAAGGCCTCCGGGGGTGGGATAGTAGACTTTGGACGGCTCGGAGACCTTCTGGCGCAGGACCGGCTTTCCCGCTGCCTCCAGGGCGGCCTTGACCACCGCTTTGGCCTCCAGGGGGGCGGCCTCCTTCTTGGGCTCCAGGACCCTCGCCGGGGAGACGTGGTTGAGGTTGATCTGGGTCACACGCTGGGAGGAGTCGAGACGGACCAGGATCTCGGTTCCGTAGACCGGAATTCCGTCTTTCAGCTGCTGGAATCTCTGCACGCTCCCGGTGGGCGTGGTCGCTTCCCTGACCGACTTCAGGTCTTCAGGGGACATGGCCAGGCCCAGCTCCTCGGCGTGGGCCATGAGGAAGGTCTTGACCGGCGCTTGTTTGATTTCCTTTGTAGTCAGTTCAAAGAGGCCCTTCACCTTGAGAGGGCGTCCGGTTTTCAAGTCTCGAACCACTTGACTGTTTGTCAGGATAGGCTTGTCGACCATTGGGTATTCATCCTTTCAGCGCAATTTCTGCTGATTAATTTCCTCTGAGTTGAGGTGGCAAAAAACAAAGAGAATGCCCTCTTCTTACTATTTAAGCCTTGTCGAATTCCTAAATTTTTTTTCTTATTTGCTGCCTTAGAGCAAGAATGCCGGCATGGAATGTCTCGGTTCGGCCCGGAGTTATTCATGTTGATTCATCAGGCCGGAAATGTCAGGGAACCGGGGCCCGGCCGGCTGCGGATCTGAACAAAAAAATTTCGGCGATGATGCCCACAGATTGCATTTTTTACGAAATGAGGTAGATTCCCAGGGAGACCATGACCACGGCGGCCAGCTTTCTCATGATGCTGTGCCGGTCCAGCTCCTCTTCCAGCAGGCCGGGGACGAATATGCTCAGCACCACCACGTAGAGCAGGACCATCAGGGGCTGAAGCGCGCTCACCGACGAGACCAGGCCCACCGAGCCTAGGGCGAAGGCGAAGATCATGCCCGCCCGTCCGGCCAGGTCGAAGGTCTCCTCCAGCAGCACCGCCCCCATCACCCTGGCTCCCTGGCGGGAAAAGATGAAGACCTCCTCTCTGATCCGGGGAACTATCAGGAAGGGCAGGACCAGGGCCAGGTTTCCAAACGCCGACCACAGAATGAGCTGCCACTCGTCCATGTGCAAAAGCAGGTGCTTGGCGGCGATGGCGTAGGCGGAGGCGGCGATCCAGAACACGATCAGCGGCTTTACGGCCGGCGAGAAAGCCAGGGGCCCGGCCGGGGAAGGGCGGCGGGAGACCAGCATGGCGCTGGAGACCAGGAGCAGGCCGCCCAGGTAGTTTGCTGTGGTCAGGCTCTCCCCCAGGAGCAGGGCTGCCCCCAGGAAGACGAAGAGGGGGTAGACGAATACCAGGGAGGTCACCCGGGAGACCTCCTCCACCTGCAGGGCCTTCAGGTAGGAGTACCACAGCCCCACCTGCAGCCCGCCGGCGAGCAGTGCCAGCAGGGACCAGGGGTAGACCACCTCCACCCCCTGCCAGGCTATGATGGCCAGGTTGAAGAGCTGCTGAACGATTATCAGCACCACCATGTAGGCGGTGGAGTCCCGGACGCACCGGGTCAGGAGCAGCTTGTCGATGATGCCG
>JAAEEW010000138.1 GCA_013415595.1 Methanosarcinales archaeon
CCAACGCCGCCCTTGCCAGATACTGCGAGTTTGATTTTGAAACCCCCGATTGATGCTTTGAATAATAGTGTGTCTGCAGATGCAAGTTTATATCATTTCCTCAGACGATTGGCCTCTGATATTCGAGGCGGATCTGCCGGAGGAAGGGGGGACAGGAAGGAGCAGGGGGAGGGCTGGGAGAGAGGAGGGAGAGGCTGGGGATAGGTTGGGAAGAGAACACAAAGAGTGGAGAAATTGAGCCGGGGCCGGAGAAGCTTTCAAATTTCAAGAGGTTCATGCTCTCTGAATGAAACGCTCCCGGAGATGAGGGGATGATCAGGAAGATACGAAAGCGGGACATGCGCATCGTGGACTTCGATCCCGGGCGGATCGAGAGGGCCATTGGCCGGGCTTTTGAAGCCAAGGGGATAGTGGACCCCCGTTCACCCGCAGAGCTGGCAGCCCGGGTGGTGGCCATCGCTGGGGACCGGTTCGGCCAGGAGGTGCCCCACGTGGAGGACATCCAGGATCTGGTGGAGGAGGTGCTAATCGACGCCGGGTACGCCCAGGTGGCCAAGGCCTACATCCTGTACCGGCAAAGACACAGCGAGATCCGCCAGGCCAAACAGTACCTGGGAGTATCCGACGACCTCAAGATCAGCGTGAACGCAGTGGAGGTGCTGCAGAAACGCTACCTGAAGAGGGACCTGGCCGGCCAGGTGGTGGAGACTCCAGGGGAGATGTTTGGAAGGGTGGCCGGGACTGTGGCCGCCGCCGAGTCCCGGTTCGGAGGCGACCGGGAGGCCAGGGCCCGGGATTTCGGCTCCCTCATGACCTCCCTGCTCTTCCTGCCCAACTCTCCCACCCTGATGAACGCCGGCCTTCCCCTGGGCCAGCTGTCGGCCTGCTTCGTGGTGCCGGTGGAGGACTCCATCGAGGGCATATTCGAGGCCCTGAAGCAGATGGCCATGATCCACCAGAGCGGCGGAGGGACGGGGTTTAGCTTCTCCCGCCTGCGGCCCAGGAACGACGTGGTGCGCAGCACCGGCGGGGTGGCCAGCGGGCCGGTCTCCTTCATGCGCATCTTCGACGCCGCCACCGAGGTGATCAAGCAGGGAGGCCGGCGCCGGGGAGCCAACATGGGGGTGATGAGGGTGGACCATCCGGACATCATGGAGTTCATCGGGGCCAAGGAGGGGGGCAGGCTGGAGAACTTCAACATCTCGGTGGCCGCCACCGACCGGTTCATGGGACTGGCCAGGGATGGGGGAAGCATTCCGCTGATCAATCCCCGCAACGGCGAGGTGGCCGGTGAGGCCAGCGCCCCGGACCTGATGAACATGATGGCCACCTCGGCCTGGAAGGGGGGAGACCCAGGGGTTATCTTCCTGGACCGGATCAATGCCGACCACCCCCTGCCGGGAGAGATCGAGGCCACCAATCCCTGCGGCGAGCAGCCGCTGCTCCCTTACGAGTCCTGCAACCTGGGGTCGGTCAACTTGAGCCGCATGGTGGATCGGGGGGAGGTGTGCTGGGACCGGCTGGCCCGGACCGTGGACCTGGCGGTGCGCTTCCTGGACGACGTGATCGAGGTCAACCGCTTTCCTCTGAAGAGGATCGAGGAGGCCACCCTGAACAGCCGCAAGATCGGGCTGGGGGTGATGGGATTTGCGGAGATGCTGATCCAGATGGGGATATCCTACGACTCTCCGGAAGCCCTGAAGGCGGCGGAGGAGGTCATGTCCTTCATCCGGCAGCGGGCCAGGGAGAGGTCCAGGGACCTGGGGCTGGAGCGGGGATCCTTCCCGGCCTTCGAGCAGTCCAGGCTCTCCGGCTGGGAGGCCATGCGGAACTCCACCGTGACCACTGTGGCCCCCACCGGGACCATCAGCATCATCGCCGGGACCAGCAGCGGGATCGAGCCTCTCTTTGCCGTCAGCTTCATTCGCCGGGTGCTGGAGGGGGCCCGGCTGATCGAGACCTCGCCCCTCTTCGAGAGCATGGCCCGGGAGCGAGGGCTGTGGACTGCAGGCCTGGCCACGGAGATCGCCAGAAAGGGGTCGCTGCAGGACCTGGCCGGAATTCCGGAGGACATGTTGGAGCTGTTCAGGACCGCCCTGGAGGTGGACCCCGGGCAGCACGTCAGGGTGCAGGCGGCCTTCCAGAAGCACACCGACAACGCCGTCTCCAAGACCGTGAACCTGCAAAACAGGGCCACTGTGAGCGATGTGCTGAAGGTGTACCGCCTGGCCTACGATCTGGGGTGCAAGGGGGTCACCGTCTACCGGTACGGCAGCCGAAGCCAGGTGCTGTACCTGGGAAGCGATAACGGTGCCCCGGGAGAATGCCGGTCCTGCGGATAGGGCCGATGGAAGATCCGGGAACAGGACGGCAGGCCACCCACACCCGGCCACGCCCTATGGTATGGCCTGTGGCATAGCCTGGCCATGGCAGATAAAATAAGATTGCTGATATTAAATATATTACAAAATATTGTTGTGGGGCAGCTCCCCAGGGATTGAGAGCCGCCCCAATCGCACACCCCGTTTAGACTTTTAGAGTATCTCGAAGGTGGCTACCTCCTGGGTGTCTCCGACCTCGTTCAGGGTGCCGGTGTAGGTCTTGACCTGACCGCCCACGATGGTCCTGACCGTCCAGCCTACCGCGCCGACATCGGCGCAGTCGCTGTAGTAGTTCACGCTGACCTTGTATACACCCTGGGGGGCCCCACCCTCGGGCCAGAATATGTTTTCAGGTCGGCCCATCTCGAAGTTGGAGCACAGGTTGTCCCGGTCCAGCTGGCCTCCGGAGGAGACTTCGGTGTTGGAGTAGGAGACCGTCTCCCCTGTGGGGTCCTCCACGTAGAGGTCGATGTCGGCCTCGGCTTGCCAGGTGAGGGTCACCTGAACATCTCCCGTGCCTACCGATGTGGTGGCCGGCCGGCCGCAGGGGTATCCGCCGGTGGTGCAGGTGCCCGTGAAGAAGATGGAGTCACCGAAGTCCAGCTCGTCTCCCGGCCGGATCACGTAGGTCTGGGTGGGCTTGGACCAGGCGTTGGAACAGGGAACGTAGAGCGGGTCGTGGTTCACCTCGGAGACGAAGGTGTACTCGGCGATCCTGTAGGTTCCAGCGGGGACCCAGTATCTGGTCACCACCGGGCAGCGGACCTGCATCCAGTCGTTGTAGCCGCAGTCGTGGGCCAGAATCTGCCAGAAGGTGGGCGGAGACCAGGCGGAGGCCACAGACGGATCGTCGAAGACCACCGACTTAATGCACAGCCCATGCTCGACGTGGAGGGGCTGGCCCCGGCATCTGTCCTGGCCGGGACAGGGGACGAAGGGCCCACCGGTCTCGTAGTTGTGGTTGTTGCTGATGATGATCCAGCCGCCGTTGGCCTTCTGATAGTCATCGGCGGTGGTCGAGCCGCTCAGGCCGAAGATGGAGTAGGGGGAGAAGTGGGTGGTCTCGATGGAGACCGTCCGGGCCTCCACGTCCACCACGCCGGGGATGAGCTCCCAGGTGCCGGTGGAGGCGTTGAAGGTGGTAAGGCCGAGAACGGTGCTCGGGTCCACGCCCTCAGGTATGGGCAGGGTCAGCCGGATGGGACTGGCGAAGACGAAGCCCTCCGGGCCCACCTGGTAGGTCTCGCCAACGGGGACGAAGTCCGAGGGCAGGCTGGGAGATGTGGCCGTGCTCTTCTCCACGGTGAAGACCATGGTTCCCGAGGTTCCGTCATCCTTGGGCGGAACGGCGCCGGCCGGGATGTCCAGGCGGACTCCCTCAGCGGAGGACAGGGTGCCTGGCGAGGAGGAGTCTACGGTGACTGTGTTGCCCGTGGTCTGGGGAGGCTGAGTCGTCGTTCCGGTAGTCCCGGTGGTCCCGGTCGTGCCCGTGGTTCCGGTAGAGGTCGTCCCGCCGGGCAGGGGGTAGACCTGCAGGTTGTCGAAGCTAATGTGAACGTTGCCCTCTTCAAAGCTGCCCACGAAGAGGTCGATATCTCCGGATTCGAAGGAGTTATCGTAGGCTTCAGCCACCTTTATGCCGTTTATGTAGAAGGCGAAGCGTTCGCCCTGGCACTCTATCTTCAATTTGTTTGACGCCTGGCCCATGTTGATGGCGGGAGACTCCGTCCAGTCGATTATCTTCTTCCAGGAGCCGTCCACCAGCTTCCAGAAGGAGTACTCACCAAGCCCCTTGATGACGAAATTGTAGAAGTTCTGGCCGTCAACCTTGCGGAAGACCAGTCCGAATTCATTCTTGTCCGGACCGCCCTCCTGGATAGCGCCCACCTCCAGAACGAAATCGTCCAAATCGTTCAGCCCCTCTGCGGTGGGGTGAGCGTATACGTTCTTGCTGCTGGGGATGGCGATCATGTGGTATTTGCCGTTCTCATAATAGCAGCTCTTATCCTCTATGGAATACCTGGGCCAGCCGTTCCGTGTATCGGAGAAGTCGTCAGAGAAGATCACGCTTCCCTGGCCAGAAGTCCCAGCCTGGGAGGCGCTGCTGGCGTAAATGAAGGCAAAACCACGGCCGTTGCTGTTGTCCAGATTATTCCAGGACCAGGACTCCGGACGGGAGTCCAGCACCGTGTAGATGCCTGGAGGGAGCTGGACATTGGGCTTTACCTCCCAGTAGGAGTTGGGCTTGGAGCCCATGCCGTCCCGACCGACGGCCTGCCATGGTCCGTACTGTCTTCCGGTCCGGTCGACAAGTCCGATCGTTCCCGGAGCGGCGGTGTCGCACCAGTGGTAGGTGGCGATGAGGGTTATGGTCCTGGATTCGGAAAGGGTGAAGGTGGTCAACTGAGGCGGATTGCCGCAATCGACTGAGCCAACGTTATTATATTCAGCTAATAATTCTTCGTTTGTAGGACTGCCCTGGAAGTAAGGATAGGCTCCCAGGGCAACCCCTATGAGACTGATCAAGATTAAGAATGTTAATAAAAAGCTTTTCATAAGTATTTCCTCCTCTGTTTTTATTTTCCTGCAATCTAGGTATTTAAACCTAACACGGGATGGCGGCTGCGATCCCGGTGGGGCGAACGATGAGTCGACGTATTCAGGGCTCTAATTTTTCGTCAGTACCTGAAAATCTATGCTCTGAAGAGAGGAAGTTTCAGTCCTGCTCCCGCCGGGAGGGCCTGGCAGACAGCGGAATGGTTATTTTATAATTCTGGCGGCAGTTTCAGACGATGGAGACATCCCCCCGGGGGTCTTAACTCCAGCCATTCTGTAGCCTGGGCAGGCGTGCGCAGAAATGGCAGGGACCATGCCGGAGGGACTGGCGAATGGAGAAGGCAGATAATCCCCACCGGAGCGGGGCACGTGCCTGCAGCCCGCTGGCAGGGGCTGGCGGCACACAGGGCTCACGGAGTCGGGGCCACGGGACCAGGGCTCGAAGGCTTGGGAAGCGGCAACGGATCTGGCCGATGGAATAATTGAATATGCCAAGCGGAAGAGGCCCGGCAAAAGGACGTCTCCCGGGGGAGAGAGTGGCGGCGAGGGAGGAAGAATCGAATGGTCAATGATGTCTTTCGAACAATTAGGAAGTGGGACCAGGGAAAAGGCCTATCCAGCAGTTCCTTTCTCCAGGATGTCGTTCCCATCGATCGTATTTTCTTTTAAATCGTCCCAGACCTGGATGCTGTCCCCGTAATTCTCGACGAAGGTGTTGCCGGTGATGGTGTTATTGCCGGAGGCCATGATCAGGACGCCGTTGAAGTTGCGATTGATATCATTAGAGTCTATACTATTATTTTCAGAATCTAATCTAAGATAAATTCCGTTCCCGGAATTGTCGATAATTTTATTATTGGAGATGTTGTTGAAGCGGGACTGATAGACGTAGATGCCCTCGAAGTTCTTGCTGATGCTGTTTTGCCGGATGGTGTTGTTGCCGCAATCAAAGAGCTTGATGCCGCTGCGATAATTATTTAGGATAGTATTATTAATTATGAGATTGTTGCTGGACCGGACCTCTATCCCCGCCCCTGCATACGGATCTCCGGCCATGTTGGTGGAGTTGGTGGCCACAAATCCCTCCAGCACCACGTTGTCGGCGGTCAGCCTGATGGCCGGACCCCGGGCATATTCTCCCCCTGCATCCACCACCGGATGGTCGATGCCCCGCAGGACCAGGGCCTTATCCACGACTATATTTTCATAGTAGGTTCCGTTTTGAACCTCTATGGCATCTCCGGCATGTGCTGCATCGATGGCCGCCTGAATGCTCCCGTAATCAGCATCCTCCCCACCCACAATGAGCAGGGCTGACCTGGACATGACCAGGGCTGACAAAAATAGGGAGACTGAGATGAGCAGAAGAAGTCGGTGGGCTATCGTGTCCATTCCTCGAATGATAATTATTGCCGCGGCGTATTAAAACTTATTGTCAGGCATCCGCCCTTCATCAGGCGGTCGATGGCCGTTGGATTTCAGAATGGGAAATCCCTTTCTGTTCGTGGGCAGTGGAGAGACTGGCGGCCAATGACCCCGGGCCAATGATGCCCGTCTCATGGCCGAGGAAGGTTATGGAAAATGTGTATGGCAGACGAAGTGGAGAACCATAATTAATTTTTAGATACTGTAATCTATATATATCAGTTTGAACAAGAGTAAAATAATTATTAGTTAATGGTGAAATAGTTGAAGAGCCCAGAGGATCTCCATTTCAAACGGATTGGGGAGAGCTATGGATCCTCAATTCCGGCCGAGCAAATCAAGAGGCAGGGGTTCATCGGCCTTTACCACCCCTTCAAGGGACTGGTCTATGCCGGATCAGGGGTCAGGGAGGACGACGATCTCTACAGCGCCTATCTCTTCGGAGAGAACGCCATCCTCTCCCGGCCGGAGTACGGAAATTACCGATTCAACGAAAATATCGAGCGGCACTGCGTGGAGTTCGACATAAATAGAGTGCACGGCATGGTGGTTCCTCCCTCAGAGGGCGGAGTGGTCAACAATCCCCGGGACGATAACCTCCTGGAGCCGGCCTCTCCCCCGGGGATGATCCAGGGCGCGCATCGATACTCTGAGCTCTCCAAGCTCTTCCCCCAGGTCACCGGAATGATCATCGACGACTTCTGGGCCAACTACAGAGGAAGCATCGGCTACGAAGGCCTGAAAAACATAAAAGGGGCGCTCCTGGGAAAGTCTGTAGACTCCAGCGGCAACGTGGACCACAGCTCCCCGGCCACCACCCCCCACCTCAAGCTCTTCGTGGTGACCTACGAGAGGGAGATCGTCCACCCCGACGCCAATGCCCTGGAACTGATAGACGGGGTCAACCTGTGGATTTACAATCAGGAGGGCCATTACAGAGAGTTCGACAGGTACATGGGAGAGATCAAATCGAACTACCCGGGAAAGGAGATCATCCCGGGGATCTACATCCATAACAGCGATTACGGCGACATGAGCCGGGAATGCATAACCTACCTGCTGCAAAAGAGCATCGACCTTTACGACGAAGGTTATGTCTCCGGGATCCTGCTCTTCGCCGGTCACTGGCTGGTCAAGGACTACATCAGCCGGGAGAGAAGCCAGCAGATAAGCCTGCCGGAGATCCTGAACCAGCTATACTATCCCCACCTGGGTGAGGTAAGGGGACGGGTGCTGGACGGCAGCACCGGAAAGCCGGTGGAGAAGGCCTTCATAAAGATAACCAGCACCGGCCGCAGCGCCGGATTTGAGCGGGCAGCCACCCAGAAGTTCACCAACGCCGCCGGAGGTTTTCGCTTCTCCGGCTGGGGCGGCCGGGACGGCACAGCGGTCCGGTACTCGATAACCGCCCAGAAGAGCGGCTATCAGCCCTACTCCGGATCCTTCGACCTGAAGGTCAATCAGACGGCCAGCCTGCCGGACCTCGCCCTGAAGCCCCAGGCGGTGGGAATGGAGGTAGGAGCCAGGCCCTCCGGCTCAAGTTCGGTCGAGACGGGAACGGACGCCCTGGCGGCTGTGATCCAGAGGACCTACCTGGGCGAGGACGAAGGCCTGATCGGAGACCTGATGTTTCCCTACTGCATAGCCGTCCCGCTGACCAGGTCCCATGAGTGGAGCTACACCGAGGCCCAGATACTATCCGTCCTGCAGTCGGCAAAGCGCCAGCGCAAATCTTACGCCCTCTGGGATGAGGACGACGCCGCCCTGTACGCCCTGAATTTCCTGAAGGAGAAGCTGGCCGGCTGCCCCTGCGGCCTGGCCATAGGCTACGGAGCCAGTATGGAGAAGGAGAGCACGGTGATCATTTACTGGACCGATCCCTGCAACTGGAAGTTCTGGAACCCTGCGGCACGGTCCACAGTCCGCTTCTCCTGCCGCTACGTGGTGGCCTGAAAAAGAGCCGTCAAGCCCGGGAAGAGGGACTGGGAGGGGACTGCTGTCACTGGCCGCTGTAGCTGGCCGGCGGTTTTCAGCAAACGGCCGTCGGTTGACGGCGGTCAGTGCACGGCTGTCACTGGACGGGCAATTTCCGCCACTTTTGGATGCCTTACGGTTGACGGGCCGTTTACGGGAGGGAGGAAGGCCGGGTTCCCCGACTTCGCCTCTCCCCACGTCCCCCACCCCTTCGCTCCAGCACCTCTCTATTCCTCTCAGTCCTATTCCTCCCCTTCCGGCCTCTGGATTGGCTGGCTCAGCTTTTGCAGGATGGCCTCCTCCCGCTGCAGGGATTCGTCCCCGATGGCCCCGGCCTCCTTCTGGAAGTAGGCCTCGAAGGCCCTGAAGAGCTCCCGGTAGGGCTGGGAGACCTGGAGGGCCATGGACTGGCGCTCCCACTGGCCAAGCTCCACCGGCAGGATGATGCCGCTCTCCATGGTCACCATGGCCACCACCGGCCGGCCCCGGTACTGGGCGGTCCTCTCGTCGATCATCCAGTCCTTCAGCAGGTCGGCGTATCGCGTGAGCAGCACCGCCTTTCGTATTCCCGTGTTCTGATAGTAGTCCGGCATGACGGCCGGGACCTCCACCTCCGCCACGTCGCCGTCTGTGACCCCACTGCGGTCCTGGTAGCTGACGGCAAGCCTCATCCGGCCCTGCTCGCCCTCCCCGGAGACCTGGCGCAGCTTCACCAGTATCACTCCGCCCCGCACCTGGCCCTCCTCCACCGGGGAGGGAAAGAGGGTGTTCACCTGCATCAGCGTGCCGGTGGCCAGGTCGGCCTCGGGAGAGCCGTAGACCCTGTCGATCTGGTAGCCCGGGGCCTCCAGGCCGAGCTTCAGGTCGAAGACCAGGGGGGTCACCATGTACTCGAACTCGTCGTCCATCCGCTCCTGGAACTCCCGGGCCGAGTTGACCGAATAGTAGTTGGCCCCTCGGATCTTGGTCATGTTCTCCACCAGCTCGGTGTTGAAGTCCACCCCTATGCCGATGAAGGTGGTGTAGATGCCCCGGGCGGCGTTGTCCTCCAGCATCCTGGACAGCCCCCCCATGCCCGTCTCCCCCAGGTTGGGCATGGCGTCGGTGAGGACGATCATGCGGTTCTCAAACACGTCCGGATCGGAGCCGGCGTAGCGGTTCAGCAGACCGGTCCCCCGCATCATCCCCGCCTCCAGGTTGGTCCCGCCGTACTCCTCGATCAGGAGGATTCGGTCCTTCAGCCGACCCTGGTTCTTGTCTCCCATGCGGGTGAGGGGGTCCACCAGGAAGGCGTCGTCGCTGAATATCACCAGGCCGAAGCGGTCGTCTCGCTCTAGGTGATCCAGCAGGGCCACTACCGACTGGTCGGCGATCTGCATCTTGGTCTTCTCCGAGACGTCAGAGTCCAGCAGGTCCACCCGGTTGCCGAAGCGGTCGTAGTAGTACTGGCTAAAGGAGCTGCCCATGGAGCCGGAGTAGTCCAGCACCACCACCAGGTTCAGCTTCTTTCGCTGGAAGTCCCGGAGGCCGGAGTTCAGTCCCACCGATAGATAGTGCACCGGCTCCTCTGAGAAGGGGTCCCGGGACAGGGCGTAGCTGTAGGAGGGACAGAAGAGCTTGCG
>JAAEEW010000139.1 GCA_013415595.1 Methanosarcinales archaeon
CCCACCGCGCGCATCTGGGTCCCGAGTTTGTCCTCGACACCTTTGAACTTCTCGAACGCCCACCTGGCGAATTTCACGACGACATATTCGCCGCTGGGCGTGTACTTCTCCAGAGTTCCATCCCGCCAGGAGGGAATCTCGTCCAGGGTCACTCCCGCCGCCAGCTTGGCCGAGATCAGGGCGATTGGAAATCCCGTGGCCTTGGAGGCCAGAGCGGACGACCGGGAGGTGCGGGGGTTGATCTCGATAACCACCACCCGGCCGGTCCGGGGGTCGTGGGCGAACTGGATGTTCGTGCCCCCGATGACTTTGATGGCCTCCACGATGCGGTACGAGTAGTCCTGCAGCTTCTCCTGCAGCTGGGGAGAGATGGTCAGCATAGGGGCGGTGCAGAACGAGTCGCCGGTGTGAACGCCCATGGCGTCCACGTTCTCGATGAAGCAGACGGTGATCATCTGGTTCTTCGCATCCCGCACCACCTCCAGCTCCAGCTCCTCCCAGCCCAGCACCGACTCCTCGATCAGGACCTGTCCGATGAGGCTGGCCGCTATTCCCCGGCCGGCGACCACGGAGAGCTCCTCCACGTTGTAGACCAGGCCGCCTCCGGTCCCGCCCATGGTGTAAGCCGGCCGGACCACCACCGGATACCCCATCTCTGCCGCTACCTTCTCCGCATCCTCGACGCTGTAGACGGCCGTGCTTCTGGGGACCTCTATCCCCAGGCTGTTCATGGTCTCCTTGAAGACGATCCGGTCCTCACCGCGCTCGATGGCGTCCAGATCCACGCCGATGACCCGCACCCCAAATCTGTCCAGAACGCCCGCTTTGGCCAGCTCGGAGCTGAGGTTGAGCCCCGATTGGCCTCCCAGGTTCGGCAGGAGGGCGTCAGGCCTCTCTTTCTCGATGATCTCCGTCATCCTCTCCAGGTTGAGGGGCTCGATGTAGGTGATATCGGCCATGCCGGGGTCGGTCATGATGGTCGCCGGGTTGGAGTTCACCAGGACGATCGTGTAGCCAAATTCTCTTAGCGCCTTGCAGGCCTGAGTTCCAGAGTAGTCGAACTCACAGGCTTGACCGATGATGATCGGCCCCGATCCGATGATCATGATCTTATGGATGTCGTCCCTCTTTGGCATTTTTCCTCAGCTCCTTAGCATCATCTGCCCATAAACAAGCTCTGAATTAAAAAGACTTGCTGCAATATCGCCTCCCCTGGGTGGGGGGCCAAATGCGGACATGAATAGGGGCTTCTTTCTAAAGGCTGACAGAGGCCTGCCAGTGGCCGGCGAGGTCCGGGGAAGCTTGCGCAGCCTGGGCCCGGGGCCAGCCTCATGCAATGCCCTTCTCTTGGAATGCCCTTCTCTGGGAACGGCCATTCTGGGAATAGCTATATCTACGGCCACACTATGTCTCTCTGAGGCACTCGAAATGAAAGTCCCAGCAGCCTTTTTGCCCTATTTGCCCTTATTACATCCGGCATCGTTCTTATCAATTTTTATTATATTAATTTTGATAAATCCGGTTCAGGCAGTTGATTATTCCGGATATACCGAATACGACGGGAGACAGGCCTATCTGACTATCAATTTCAACGGCCCGGCGGTGACAGGAACCCTGCGCGTAGATCCGGTATGCGATCCCGGCGTGCACCTGACCGGTGTCGATATCCGTCTCACAGGCACGGCCACGGGCCCATGGGAGAATGCGGCCACCACCATAAACGGAGCCTGGAATGGCGGCGATACCGACCCCTGCGACGCCTCCACCATAATCCAGAATGACCCCGCCTTCCCCACCACCGGCACGTTCGTGGTCTCCATGATCAGGATGGATGACGGAAGAGATGCAGTCCGGCTGGTCCGAATGCCCACCGGTTACGGATATATTTTCGGCCCCCGGGGGTCGGTCTTCAGCCCATCAGAGGGGGAGGCGGGCAGCGCCGGAGAGTCCGGGGCAGCCGCCGACAGCGGGGAGGCGGATCTGAAGATCACGGAGATTGTGGTCCCAACCGGCATGAGGCCGGGCATGACCGCGGATATCCAGGCGAAGTTCATCAATCAGGGATCCGGATCGGCAGGTCCCTTCTCTCTATTCGGCTATGCCTTCGCCGCTGACGACTACCAGTATTCTCTGCAGTCAGAGGATGTCCCGATATCCGGCCTGGCGGCAGGGGAGACGAAGACTGCCACGCTCACCATGCGAATTCCAGCCGACGCCCCATCCGGCTCCTGGGATGTCAAGGTGGCCGTAGACAATTCCAACTTCAGCGACGGCGGGGCGGTAGTGGAGACGGACGAGAACAACAACGAGCGCTGGAAAAGAGATGTCCTCGGGCCTGAAGAGGCCGCGCCGGCCAGCCAGGGCAAAGCTGACCTCCAGGTGACCGGGGTAGGCGACCTGCCTTTGGAGGCCACCGCCGGGGCGGGAAGCATTACATTTACCATGGGCCTCAAGAACGCGGGAACAGCTTCTGCGAATGGCTTTTATGTCTCTTTCTATCTATCCGGCGACCGGGATATCACCATAGACGACATCTATCTGGGATACGGGGTGGTGGACCTGGCGGCCGGGGAATCCAAGAGCGGCCCGGTGCCTGTGCAGGTTCCGGCAGACGTCTTGCCGGGGATGTACTTCGTCGGGGTGATCGCCAATCCCAGGGGGACTGTTGACGAGCAAGACGAGACGAATAACGCAGCAGCATCTGAAGAGCAGGTACTGATTTTGGGCTAAGAACGGAAAGGAATGCTGCATGATATCGGAAGATTGCGATGTTGATCGGTTAATAGGGACCATAAAAGAGCTGCCGTACCACGAAGTCCTCACCTTCACCATCAAGGAGGGCTATGCCTGTGACGACCTCCTGGTTCACTGCAAGAAGGAGGGGGCATCAGAGGAGGACCTGGAGCGGGTGAGGGAGTACAGAAAGGCCATTCAGGACTTTCTTTTCTTGCTGCAGATGGGCCAGCGTCCGGATTATATCACCCGGAAGAACGTGGAGAACTACAACAAGTTCCGGGTAGTGGCGGAAAATCTGGTGAAGAAGGGAGAGCTCTTGCCGGCCATTCTGAACTTCTTCGACCGCTGAGCGGTTGAAACGGAGGTGAAGGGCCCCTGGACGGGTAGCCGGGACGGATAGGGACCTGAATCCTTACTTTGATGATGATTGGCCGGCGGGCTTCTTCCCCCGGGGACCGGTCCAGGGCTTCGAGGTGACAATATCATGATCATCCTGTCGTTGAACTGTGGCAGCTCGTCCATAAAGTACAGCCTCTTTGGCATGGGCGAGGAGGAGAGGCGGCTGGCGAGGGGCAAAGCAGAGCGAATCGGACATGAAGATGCCCGCCTGGTGATCGATTCTCCTGAAGGCCGAAAAGAGCATCG
>JAAEEW010000140.1 GCA_013415595.1 Methanosarcinales archaeon
ATGTGAACCTGGAGCTGGAGGACCGGGACTTCCTGGGCCTGATCGGGCCCAACGGGGGAGGCAAATCCACCCTGATCAAGGTGATCATGGGGCTGATCGTCCCCCAGAAGGGCTCAGTCAGAATCTTTGGCCAGGACCCCGCAAGCGCCAGGTCGCTGGTGGGCTATCTACCCCAGAAGAGCCTCTTCGACCACCAGTTTCCGATCACCGCCTTCGACGTGGTCCTCATGGGCCGCTACGGCCGGGTGGGCCTGCTTAAGCGCTACAGCCGGGCGGACCGGGAGGCAGCCCTCCGGGCCCTGGAGGCGGTGGATATGCAGGACCTGGCCGACCGGGAGATAGGCTCCCTCTCCGGGGGAGAGCAGCAGCGGGTGTTCGTGGCCCGGGCCCTGGTCTCCGAGCCCCGGCTGCTGCTCCTGGACGAGCCCACCTCCGGAGTGGACTCCTCCCAGCAGACGGAGTTCTACGACATGCTCTGCCGCTTGAACCAGCAGATGACCATCATCATGGTCTCCCACGACCTGACCGCCGTATCCAGATACGTGAAGAAGATAGCCTGTCTGAACCGCAAGCTCTACTACCACGGCTCAAAGGAGCTGCCCACAGACGACCTGGAGGCGGCTTACGGCTGTCCGGTAGACATGATCGCCCACGGCATGCCCCACCGGGTGCTGAAGGAGCACGACTGAGGAGCATGATTTGAAGGACACGATTGAAGAGCATGACCGAAAAGCATGATCGAAGAGCACGATTGAGGGGCGCAACTGTGAGGCGTGATTGAGGAGCGTGGTTGAGAGAGCATGATCGAGATCCTGCATTACGAGTTCATGCAAAGCGCCCTGGCAGCGGGCATGGTGGCCTCCGTGCTCTGCGCGGTCATCGGCATCTACGTCATCCTGAACCGGATTACCTTCATCAGCGACGGCATCGCCCACGCCGCCTTCGGGGGAATTGGCCTGGGCTACCTGCTGGGATACGACCCCCTCATCCTGGCCCTGGGCTTCGCCCTGGCCTCCGCTCTGGGCATCGGGTCCATCCGCTCCCGGGTCTCCGAGGACACGGCCATCGGGGTCTTCCTGGCCATGGGCATGGCCCTGGGGATACTGTTCATGAGCCTGAGCCAGGGCTACTCCAAGGACCTCTTCGACTTCCTGTTCGGAAACATCCTGGCCGTCACATGGGGCGACGTGAGTCTGATCCTGGCATTGACCGCCCTGATGATCGCCCTGGTGGCCCTGCTGTACAAGGAGTTCCTGATACTCTCCTTCGACCCCCTCTACGGTGAGGCCCTGGGCCTTCCGGTCAAGAAGCTCCGGCTGCTGCTTTTGTGCATGGTATCCCTGAGCGTGGTGGTCCTGATCAAGATCGTGGGCATAATTATGGTCATCGCCCTGCTGACCATCCCCGGGGCCATCGCCCAGCAGTACACCAAGAACCTGAGGAGCATCATGGTCCTCTCCAGCCTCCTGGGAGCGGTCTTCGTGGTCAGCGGCCTGGCCGTCTCCTACCTCTTCGACATCCCCTCCGGAGCCACCATCATCCTGGTGGCCTCTGCCGCCTTCTTCGTCGGCACCCTGGCCCGCTGAAGGCCCGGGCAACCATCTTTATACCATAACTGCCACACTGGTTCCAGGATATGCGGGAGATAGCGGTCGTTTTCGTCTTGCTGGCTTTCCTGGCCCACAGTGCCATGGGAGAGGAGATGGTCTTTTTCGCCGACGACCTCTACAAAGCGGCGGCCACCCCCGAGCTCCACGCCTCCCTGGTGGACCCGGCGGTGGCCCCCGGAGGCTCCACCGCCCTGAAGATCGTGGTGGCCAACAGCGGCCGGGTGCTGGCTCTGCTCCCCACCGGAATCCAGGGCTCCTCCCTGGAGGCCTCCCGGGAGATGCAGGAAGAGCTGAGGTCGGTGGACGCCCTGAACGTGGTGGCCACCCTCACCGCAAAGGATCCTGTCTCCGTGCTCTCCGGCCCGGCCACCATTCCCCTGCTGCCCTCCGGGACGGCCCAGCCGGTGGAGTTCCTGGTCCAGGTGGGAGAAGGAGCTGAAGGACCCTACCATCTGGACCTGCGCCTGGACTACGAGCACCAGATCGACGTCCGGATATCGGCAGGTCAGGCCTCGCCCCTCTACGTCCCGGCCAACGTCTCCGAGGAGATCACGATCCATGCCGGAGGCTCCCGGGAGTCCTTCCGTGCCGATTACGCCCGGTCCGAGCTGTGGCCCGGGGAGAACGGCACCTTGACCCTGGTCATCCGCAACCTGGCCGGACCGGCCGGGAACTGCTCCGCCCGGCTGCTGGCCGCTCCGCCGTTTCGCGCCTCCGACCAGCCGGTCTCCCTGGGCTACATGCAGCCCGGCGACCTGGCCCTGGCCACCTTCTGGGTGGAGGTGGGAGATAATGCCTCCGTCCGCCAGTACCAGATGGCCTGTCAGGTCCTGCAAGACGGCGAGTCCAGCGCCTGGTCCTCCACCATCCCCCTCACCGTGGCCGTGGAGGAGGGACAGAGCATCCAGATCTGGCTGGTTCCTCTGCCCCTGATCCTGGCCCTGGCCTTCCTGGCATGGCGCTGGTGGCAGGGC
>JAAEEW010000141.1 GCA_013415595.1 Methanosarcinales archaeon
CAAAATATAAAAAGCCAGGCCGGGGGCGGGGCGAAAGTAATCCGGAGAACGCCGGAAGTGCAGGGCGAACAAAAAAGCAAGTTCAGAAGCGGTAAAATTCGACCAGAGGGTGATAGCAGCCCCGTTTCTGACATCCCAGAGACGAGGCGCCGCTGAGAGGGAGTTTCACGATGAGGCTTTGCGTCCAAATAGCCTGCTCAGCCTCGAGCTGGATGAAGACTCCAGCGTCCGCAGGGAGGATTGAACCAACCCACAGTCAATGCATACTTCCAGGCTGTTATGCTTGCGCAGGACTCCGCCACAGAAATTGCAGGTCCTGTGATCTGCCTCTGACTCCGAAGTGATGACTAATTCCTCCTACTACAGACCGGATACAGCCTGCGCTTCAGACAATTCTTAAGAAGAATATAAGCTTTTTCATAGCAATTATGATAAATTCGGATTTCAGACGCTAATCTGGCATTCTCCAACCCCACTGCGCTATGGCTCTGCCGTTAAGAATGCGCCTTCAGCTTCATTTTAATTCATTGGGAGAGGGGTGGGCCACGGACGTCGAAAATGGCCATGCATTCAGTACCTGAGGGGAGATCGCCCATCCCAAAATCATAATGATATTAATAATAAGTTTTAATAGTTATGAATTATATGACTCAGGTCGAAAGTTTTATCGATACGGGAGTACCCCATCATTGGCTGGAGGGTCATGTCTTCTTCCGCGTCCTATATAATGGCTGCCCTGGGGCTGGTCCTGCTGGTCCAGGCGGCCTTCTCCGCCGATGACACCGCGCCGCAGGTCCTGAGCTTCGACTTCGCGCCCCGTCTGCTGGACCTGAGGGCTGGAGATGGGGAGATCGTCTTCACCGCCCGGCTGAGGGACGACGAGAGCGGCCTGGCCGGGGCTTTTGCCAGCTTTGCCCACCCCCAGGGGGGCAGCTTCGCCAACGTCAGCTTCGACCCCCAAAGCCCGGTCTCCAAAAACCGGACCGATGGACATTACCTGAGCAGGCTGACCCTGCCCCGGGATAGCCCGCCCGGACTGTGGAGGCTGGTCTCCCTGGTCCTGGCTGACTCCGCCGGGAACCGGAGGGTCATGCAGGCTGAGGACCTGGAGGCTCTCGGATTTCCCTGCCGGTTTGAAGTGGTAGGGGACCTGGAGGGGGAGAACGACTCCCTGCAGATCTCCTCCAGCAGCCGGGCCAGCTTCCGGCCGACCACCTTTCAGCTTCCCGGCAACCGCACGCTTTGCTACAGCTCCCGGGGGTCCTCCTTCACCACCGTCAGCAACGGGGCCACCGGGACGTACCTGAGCCAGGAGTATCAGTATGCCGACACCATTCGCCAGGTGCGCTACATCCGGGTGGACAACAACGGATCGCAGATGGAGGCGGAGGGCGAGTTCAGCGGCCAGGGGAGCTGGGAGTACCACAAGGCCGGTGATGGGCAGAGCAGACCCCAGGAGGACCCTTCTTTCCGGGGAGAGGAAGACTACACCGGAAGCTTCCGGTTCATGCAGCGCATTGACGAGTACGGATGGAACCTGCAGTCCGAACGTTCGATCTCCGGCCAGGGGGCGGCATCCGTCCGCCAGGAGGTGGGGCCGGGCATGGCCAGCTATCAGCGGGGAACCGGCCAATACCAGAGCCAGGAGGTAGTGCAGACGGAAGGCGGCTACCTGGCCAAGGATCTCTCCGTCCTTCAGGCCCCCTTCAACTTCAGCTACTCCCCCGGCTTTGGCGTATCCATGAATTCGTCGTGGCGGGAGGGACTGTGGTCCAGGAGCAGGGCCCCTGCCGGCCAGACCGGGGTGGACTTCGGCCCGGCCCTGGGCCAGCCGGCCACCAGCATCGGCCAGCAGTTCTCCGGGGCAGACCGGCTGCAGGTGAAGCGGGTGGCTTGGGGCCCGTACCAGATGGAGATGGAGGCCAGCTTCTCCGGCCGGGCCGACCTTCGCGCCCGGGTCAGTGGGGAGGATGGAGGCGAGCTGGACCTGGACCAGACCTACCTGGGGGAGTACGACCTGTCCCAGAAGGTGGGACTGGCCGGAGCATCCCGGCACGACCACCCCCGCCTGGAGGTCCGAAAGGAGGGCACGGTCTCCGAAGGCCACTACCACGGCCAGGACGTCCTCCTGGCCAGGTACGCCATAACCGTGACCAATCCCGGCAACCAGCCCCTGGGTCCGGTCCATGTGCAGGATCTCTTCCCGCCCCAGACCACTTTCGTCAACGCCTCCCTGCGGCCGGAGGAGCTGACGGCACAGGGAGCCAACTGGACCCTCACCTATCTGCCCGTTGGCAGCTGGGCCACCATCGAGCTGTGGCTGAGGGTGGACCAGCCGGGAGAGGCCCTGGTCAACCGGGTCTACGCCGCCGGAGGCCACCAGGGCGGCTGGGCCACCGCCGGGAACTACTCCGCCCTGGAGTTCGACTGGCTCTCCTGCTGCCCACTGCCGGTGGCGGCGAACATGAGCGCCCGCCTGGACCCCGACGATCCGGGGGTGATGGTCTGTCAGATCTCCTTCCAGAACCGGGCCTCCACGGCGGTTGCGGCCACGGTCGTCGATATCCTGCCCCCGGGAATGGAGCCCATCTCCGCCTCCCTGGAGCCTGAACGAAGCGGCAGAGAGCTGCGGTGGATCTTCCCCGAGGTGGGGGCGGGCCGGACGGTGGCCATCGAGTACCGGGCCCGGGCGCCGTCAGAGGCAAGCTTCACCAGCGACCTGCTGGTGGAGACGGCGGCCCTGGACGGCTCGGGCAGCGGCAGGGACATGGTCACCGTCACCGTTCCGGTCACAGGGGCTATGGACGGCTGGACTCGAATCTGAGGGCGGAGAATGGCCGCCGCCGGACTTTGAGCTGCAGGCCTCGGACGCCGGGCTTCGCCTCCAGGCCGCACGATGCAAACCCGCATTCGGATACGGCGACAGTGAATGTCGAAATTAAAATGAGATGCCGACGCCGGAGATGTGGCGCCAGCTTGCTTTTCTTATGCCTTCTCCGGCTTGTCCAGCAGCTTGACCTTCTTCAGGATCTCCCCGGACCGGGCGTGGGGCTTCCTGGAGACCGAATCTCCCGCCTTCTCCAGCTCCCTGGCCTCGTCGGCCAGCATGGCCGCGGCCCGCATGACCTCGTGGCCGGCGGCTGCGGTCAGGGCGATGGCCTCCAGCTCCTTCAGCCGGAAGCAGGCCTGGGCGTCGATGCTGGCCACGGTCTGGGCCATGTACAGGGCGGCGGTGGCCTTGGCCCGGGCGTAGGGGTTGACGAAGTCCATGCGCTCGGCGCACTTCTCCGGGGTGGCCAGGATGTGGGGCAGCTCCTTTCCCCCGGCTGCAACCGAGGCTATCGATCTGTCGATCTCCTCCTGCACCAGGCGGACGCCGCCGCAGATGCTCAGCACCTTCAGGCCGTCGGCGTTGAACAGGGCCATCTCCGCCGGGTCCAGAAACTCCCTCTTGGCTCCGATCAGGGGGTCCACGGGCAGGATGATGAACCCGAATCCCTCTGCGGCCAGGGCGTCCCGGGCCTCCTTCTTGGTGGGGCCATCAGAGATGACGATGGTGGGCAGGTCCTTGAAGTGCTCTCGGGCCAGGGTGGGGCCGGGGGTGGCGGCGTTGGGGCTGCTTATGACCACCAGCTGGGGGCCCCAGCTCTTCAGCTCTGCTGCCGCCTCGCCCTCCACCTTGGTCATCTTGGGGCCGAAGGTGATGACCCTGGTGGACAGGTCGGTTCGCTCAGCGATCTCGTCCAGGGCCAGGTCGACCACCATGGAAGAGGCGATATTTCCAAGCTTGATAAAACCGATTTTAAACATGCTGACCAGGGGTCACAGAAGGCTATTAAATCTTTTGATAATGAATACGGCCGCCGGCGGCGGCTGGTTTTTTGGCTCGCCCCCCCAAAAAGCTTGCACGAAGGCCTTTGGCCGCACTGGCCCGGAGCGTCTTCCCGGCAGTCCGACTGGACGCTCCATAAATATTTACAGTGGAAAATTCAATCCTTCAAGCGGGGTGAGCTGCTTTGAAAACCTACCACCACAACCTAAGGGATGAGCTTTTATCCATAGTTCCCGACGACTCCGGTCCCGGCCCGGCCGAGGTGCAGCAGAAGTACGGCATACCTCCGCAGGAGCTGGTGATGCTGGGCCGAAACGAGAATCCCTACGGCCCCAGCCCCCGGGCCCTGGAGTCCCTGCGTGGGGACATGGCGGTGAACCGGTATCCCCAGCCGGAGGATTTCATAAAGGCCGCCGCCAGCTACGTGAATTTTCCCCCGGAGCAGGTGATCATGGGGGCCGGCCTGGACGGGCTGATCGATTCGTTGACCCGCCTCTTCCTCTGCCGGGGCGACCGGGCCCTCATCCCCCTGCCCACCTACAGCTACTACGAGCTGCTGGTGCGGCTGTGCGGAGCCGAGCCGGCCTATGCCACCCTGACCCCGGATCTGGATCTGCCACCAGTGCTGGTGACGGACCGGAAGGTGAAGATGATCTTTCTTTGCTCCCCCAACAACCCCACCGGAGAGACCCTCTCCCGGGAGGCACTGCAGTCCCTGCTGGAGAGAACGCCGGCTGTTGTCTTCCTGGACGAGGCCTACGTGGAGTTCGCCGGGGAGAGCCTGGCGGGGCTGGTCAGGGAGCACGACAATCTGGTGGTGGGCCGCACCATGTCCAAGGCCTTCGGACTGGCCGGGCTTCGCCTGGGGTACGCCGCCGCCCCGCCCTGGATTGCAGAGCAGTACCGGCGAACAGCCCCCCTCTTCGCCGCCTCCGCCCCCTCCCTGGCCGCCGGCGTCGCCGCCCTGGGCGACCTGGAGCACATGCATAAATCGGTGGAGAAGATCAGTGAGCAGAGGGATAGCCTGCGTGAGAGCATCCTGGAGGCCCGCCCCTCCCGGGGCAGCTTCCTGTTCGTAGAGACCGGGGAGCGCTCGTCGCTGGTGGCTGACAGCCTGATGAAGAAGGGTATAGTGGTCAAGGACTGCTCCACCATCCGGGGGGCGGGAGAGCACGCTGTCCGGGTGAGCGTGGGGCTGCCGGAGGAGAACGAGGCCTTCCTGAACGCCTACCTGGCCGGCTGCTGAAGAGGACGATGTCCAGGGATTCCCGGGGCCCTGGATGTCGTCCATCTGGCGGACCACCTCTACCACCAGAGGGCCGAAGAGGCCCTGGGGTGTCTAGCCGGGGACGACCACGATCTCCGAGTCGGCGTTCACGGTGACCATGACCCCGTCCTCCAGGAGGAGCAGCTCCTCCGCCACTCCGTCCACCAGGGGTATGCCGCTGATTATGGCCCCCACGGCCACGATGGGCTCGGTCTTCAGGTTCACCATGGCCGCCGGGGCCACCCCCCGCTTCTGGAGCTGGTA
>JAAEEW010000142.1 GCA_013415595.1 Methanosarcinales archaeon
CCCGGCGCTGGGCCTCCCTGGGTTCGGACTGCCTGCACATCATCGACCTGGACGGAGCCATCCAGGGCGTGCGGGTCAACGCCCCCATCCTGGAGCGGATGGTGGAGGAGCTGGACCTATTCATCCAGGTGGGCGGGGGCATCAGGACCCGCCAGGACGTGGTCTCCCTGCTGGAGACCGGCGTGGACCGGGTGATCATGGGAACCGCCGCCCTGGAGCGCCCGGAGATGGTGCAGGAGCTCTCGGAGGAGTTCGGGTCCTCCCGCATCATGGTGGCCCTGGACGTGAAGAAGGGCCGGGTGACCACCGAAGGCTGGCAGCGCACCCTGAACCAGCAGGCCGTGGTGCTGGGACAGCTCTTCCAGGAGATGGGCGCCGGGTCCATCCTCTTCACCAACATCGACGTGGAGGGCCAGCAGCGGGGAATCGACATCGTCCCCACCCGGGAGCTGGTGCAGGCCCTGAGGATTCCGGTGGTGGCCGCCGGCGGGGTCTCCACCCTGGCCGACGTCTTCTCCCTCCGGGAGGCCAGGGCCGCCGGGGCGGTGGTGGGCACGGCCATCTACACCGGGAGGATGAACTTCCTGGAGGCCCTCCAGGCTCTGAAGCGAAAGGAAGAGGTGGTCAGATATTGACGTCCAGGAGAGCTGACCGGAATACGGCCAGGGAGGCGGGCCAGGATACGGGCAAGGAGATGGCCAGGGAATCGGTCATGGAGACCGGCAAGGATGCGGGCAGGGAGCCTGACCGGGAGGAGTCCGGGGCGCCACCCCGAACGAAGGCCGCCAGCCGGACGGGGACGGCAGAGGCAGAGCTGCAGGATTCCCGGGCCAGGGCCAGCCTGGCGCTGGACGGCCAGGGCCGGGCAAAGGTAGAGACCGGCTCCGGCTTCCTGGACCACATGCTCCGGGCCCTGGCCAGGACCAGCGGCCTGGACCTGGAGCTGAAGCTCTCCGGCTCTCCCCTCTTCCTGGCCGAGGCGGCTGGTCAGGCATTGGGCGCCGCCCTGGACGCGAGCCTGGGCAGCCGGAGCGACATCAGGAGGTACGCTTCGGCATCGGTCCCCATGGACGAGGCCCTGGGCACGGTGGCCCTGGACCTGAGCGGCCGGCCCTACCTGGTGATGCAGGGCTGCTACGCCGGAGAGCGGATCGCCGATCTGGAGGTCCGGCAGATCCGGGCTCTGCTGGAGAGCCTGGCCGACGCCGGCCGGCTGACCCTGAACGTCAAATTCGAAGGAGAAAACGACCACCACATGGCGGAGAGCTTCTTCAAGGCCCTGGGCCTGGCCCTGGGCGAAGCGGTCGAGGGAAGGGCCGGCGGAATTCTGAGCACCAAGGGTCTGATCTAGAAAAAATAGCCCGGAGCACGCTCTCTGGGGCCGCCGGAGCCCTCAGGGAATGCTCCCCATCCTGGCGGGATCGGCGCCCCTATCCGGCGGGAGCTCTCCCTTCCCGGGGACCTCGAGCTCCTCCGGCTCCTCGTGCCCCTTTTTTTGTCCGGAGGGATGAAAGTCTCCCGCCGCCCCCCCGCCATCTCCCGGCCATCCCCCGGATCCCCGGGGCTATAGCTCACTCGAACTCGATGGTCCCCGGGGGCTTGGGGGTGATGTCGTAGACCACTCTCGACACCCCGGGAATCTCCCCGGTAATGCGAGACGAGATGCGGCGCATGGCGCTCCAGGGCAGCTCCAGGACGTCTGCGGTCATGGCGTCCCGGGAGGTCACGGCCCGCACGGCCACCACCCAGCCGTAGACCCGGTTGTCCCCCTTGACCCCGGTGGCCTGGCCCAGCACCGCGGCGAAGGCCTGCCAGGGCTTGAACTTCAGCATCTCCTCCTCCACGATGGCATTCGCCGTCCGCACCGCCTCCAGCTTCTCCTTGGTGATCTCCCCCACGATTCGCACCGCCAGCCCCGGCCCGGGGTAGGGCATGCGCTCGCTGATCTCCATGGGAAGGCCCAGCGCCCGGGCCACCTCCCGCACCTCGTCCTTGTACAGATCCCGGATGGGCTCCACGATCCCCCTGAACTCCATCTTCAGGGGAAGCCCGCCCACGTTGTGGTGAGCCTTGATCCCGCCCTCGGACTCGATCCGGTCCGGGTAGATGGTCCCCTGCAGCAGGTACTCGGCCCCCACCCGTTTTGCCTCCTCCTCGAAGACCCGGATGAAGGTCTCTCCCACGATCATCCTCTTCTCCTCAGGGTCCACCACACCCTTCAGAGCAGAGAGAAACCTCTCCTCGGCGTTGACCCTGACCAGCCCCAGTTCCTTGAAGAGCTCCTCTATGCGGTCGGATTCGAACCTGCGCATAAGCCCGCTGTCCACGTAGACCGGAACCAGACGGTCCCCCAGAGCCCTGCGGGCCAGAATGGCGCAGGCCGAGCTGTCAACCCCCCCGGAGAGGCCGATAATGGCCTTTCCCTTGACCTCCTGGCGAATCTCCGAAATTGCGTCCTCAATAAAACGCTCAACGTCCAGACCCATGATTTCAGGAGGCCGTTTCCCTGAATAATAGGCTTGCGGTTAATCTGAATCAGGTTCAGATAAGACCTATATGACATGTAGATGAAAACTAATGATATAAGTGACCGCGTCGAATGAGGTATTTGGCGGGTAAGAGAGTGGGGCCGCGCCATCATACCTCCTGTAAAGAAAAAGGGAAGGCCAACTCCCTCCGGTCTTCCCTTTCTATTCTCTTCCTTTATTCTCTTCCTTTTTCCTCAATCTCCGGATCTCTTATTTCCGGATCTTTCATTCCGGATCTCTCATTTCCGGGACTTCCCATCCCCGGATCCGGTCTCAGGGATCTGGCTTCAGATTTCACAGCACATTATGTAGTCCAGTACGGTCCTGGCCTTCTTGCTGGTCTCCTCTGCCCGGGAATTCGACTCCATGGAGAAGTTCCCGACGAACCTCTGCAGCAGCATCCGGTCCCGGTAAAGGCGCCCCATCTCCGCCGTTCCCTGGAAATCGGCCGCCGAATCCAGAAAGGGGCGTGAGCTCCTGAGGCCGGCCGACCCGCTGAGGTTCAGCTTATCTGCATACCGGTACTGCTCCCAGAACAGGGTCTCGCGCCTCTCGTTGGTGCAGGACTGGTCCGCACCCCAGGAGCTGTTGAAGAGCACCGCTCCCCCGCCGGAGAGGTTCACGGCGGTGGCGAACTGCACCGCCGCGAACTTGCGCTCCATGCCCAGGGTGGTGCTGCTCATGCTGATCTCCTCCTGGGAGTTGTAGCTGCCCGACCCGTGCTCGTTGAAGGTGGTGGAAAAGCCGGCCCAGGGCTTGACTATGGTGGTGGCGCTATCGCTCATGTTGAAGCTCGCGCAGCTAATGACCACCCGGTTGGTCACCTGGTAGCCCGGCTGCTCCGAGGTCATTTTTCTTCTAACCGAGGAGTAGCCCACCCCCTGCACCCGGCCGTCCATCTCCGCATTGCACTTGAGCCGGTGGGTTTGCACCTTGATCACTATCTGGCCGTGCTCCCCCGGCCCCAGGCGGCCAATGGTCCACCGGTTGTTGGTCCCCGGGTCCGGCGGCGGATAAGACTCCACGTAGACCGTTCTGGCGTCGTACATCTCCTGGATGACCAGGTTGGTCACGTTCTCGTTCAGGTTGTTGCCGTAGGTGATCACGTAGGTGATGCTGCTCCCCGGGGATATCGACCTCTGCTTGGACCGCTTGACCTCCTCGTCCTCCAGGGGCTCGAAGCTGACCACCTCCTCTCCCAGTCTCAGATAATCGATGTAGCCGGAGCAGTTCTCCGACCCCACCTTCTTCAGCCGCAGGTAGATCTTAACCACCTCCAGTCCGCGAAGCTTCTCCTGGCAGCCGGGATAGTCCAGGGCCTTGAACTTCTTGGATGGGTCCTGGCTGGTGCCCTCGAACTGCAGGTCGAAGGCGTCCGCCTCCCTCCAGGACTGCTGGGTGGCGGGGGTCCAGGAGTACACCTGGGACTTCAGGACGGCGTCTGCGGGATTCTTGGAGTCGCTGCTCCCATCGCCGTCGCCGTCGAGCCTTATCTCCAGCTCCAGGGTGGCGCTCCCCGACTCCGGCTTCATCATGAACGCGAACTGATCCAGGCTATGAAGGGACATGCTCTCCTCGAAGTCGATGGTGATGCTCTTCGACCTTCCGCCCTCGTACAGGGCCAGCCTCACCGAGGAGGGTCCGTGGTAGCCCGTGTCCCCGGCGATGGCGGCCGATCCGGTCTTGGTGGTGCTGAGGCTGTAGTCCAGGTTGGTCAGGCCATCGCCAATCGCTATCCACAGAGCGATCAGGATGGCCGCTATAACGGTTTTTCTCATGATTGCTACTACTATCCGAGGGCCTACTAAAAGAATTCGAGTTAAATTATTAATTTATTTTATGATATTCTAGGGCGTCTATAGGCCGTGATCTATCCACCAGCCTCCTAGATTAATCCAATATTAGGCCTACATGA
>JAAEEW010000143.1 GCA_013415595.1 Methanosarcinales archaeon
CAGATCCCGGCGGTCGTGCAGGGAGAGGGTGTCGCTGGCCTGGGCGCTGGCGATGATCCTGATGGGGGAGTCGGCGTACTTTCTGGCTATCTCGGTGGGGGCCAGCACCAGGGCGGCTGCGCCGTCGCTGATGGGCGAGCAGTCCAGGATGTGCAGGGGATCGGCCACCAGGGGCGAGTTCAGGACGTCGTCCACTGTAATCTCCATGTGGTACTGGGCGATGGGGTTGAAGCAGCCGTTGTGGTGGTTCTTGACCGCCACCATGGCCAGCTGCTCGCGAGTGGTCCCGTAACGCTGCATGTGCAGCCTGGCCATCATGGCGTACAGGGCGGGGAAGGTGGCCCCGAAGAAGCACTCCCACTCCCGGTCGGCGGCTGCGGCTAGGGCGTCGGCGGCCTCTCCGCTGGAGACGTCGGTCATCTTCTCCACACCGGCGGCGATCACTATGTCCTTGTAGCCGCTGGCCACGGCCAGGATGCCCTGGCGAAGGGCCAGGCCGCCGGAGGCGCAGGCCGCCTCCACCCGGGTGGAGGGGATGTGCCGCCTGGACAGGCCGGCGTAGTCGGCGATCAGGGCTCCGATGTGCTCCTGCTCCACGAAGCGCCCGGCGCTCATGTTGCCGACGTAGAGGGCATCGATCTCCTCGCCGGTCACGTTGGCGTCCTCGATGGCCTGGATGCCGGTCTCCGCCACCAGGTCGCGCAGGGCATCGTCCCACCGTTCTCCGAACTTTGTACACCCAACGCCAATGATCGATACGTCTCTCATGAACATCACAGCCGAAGTTTTCCCTTGTGTTTGGCATACCTGGCGTAGTCCAGGTACTCCGCCCGGGCCATGTAGTCCCGGACGCTGGGGGCAGAGTCTCTGATCTTATCGATGTTCTCCGTCACCCGGATGCTGAAGGCGTCGCTGCCGGCCCCTGAGCCAAAGCTGGTGACGAAAATCCGCTCTCCTGCCCTTGCCTGGTCCAGGGTGGCGGCCAGGCCGATCAGGGTGGCGCCGGAGTAGGTGTTTCCGATCCTGGGCACGACCAGGCCCGGCTCGATCTGCTTTCTGGAAAATTCCAGCATGCGGGCCACCCGGGCCGGGAACTTGCCGTTGGGCTGGTGAAATACGGCGTAATCGTAATCCTCCGGCCGGGCGTCCATCTTGGCCAGGAGTCCCCGGGCGGCGCTGGTCACGTGCTTGAAGTAGGCCGGCTCGCCGGTGAACCGCCCGCCGTGCTTGGGGTAGGGCATGCCCTCCCGCCTCCAGAAGTCCGGGGTATCGGTGGTGAAGGAGTACAGTCCCTCGATCTCTGCGGCCAGGTCCTCCCGGCCGATGACAAATGCCGCTCCCCCGGCGGCTGCGGTGTACTCCAGGGCGTCTCCCGGGGCCCCCTGGCTCACGTCGGTTCCGATGGCCAGGCCGAGGTCTATCAGGTTGGAGCTCACCAGCCCCAGACAGGCCTGTACGGCTGCCGTTCCCGCCTTGCAGGCGAACTCCAGGTCCGCGGCGGTGAAGTTGCAGGAAGCGCCCACCGCCTCCCCCACGATGGTTCCGGTGGGCTTCACGGCGTAGGGGTGGCTCTCCGAGCCGGCGTAGATAGCCCCGATGCGGCAGGGATCGATGCCGGCGCGGTCGATGGCGTCTCTGGCCGCCTCCACGGCCATGGTCACTGCATCTTCGTCCAGGTCGGGCACGGACTTCTCGAATACCTGAAGATTATCGGCGATGTCGTCCCTCTCCCCCCAGACCCTGGCGATCTCGTTGACCCGGATGCGATACTTTGGGATATAGACTCCGTAACTGACTATGCCAGCAGCCAAGAATGATCACCTTTTGTTGAGTGTGCTGGATAGCTCCTCAGCGGAGATCTTGGTGGTGAGAAGAGGAATGTTCTCCACTTCGGCTATCTTTATCGCGACCGGGTCTACGTCGGAGGGACTCAGGCCCTGAAGGATTACCGCTCCCGGCTTGAGATTGGAGACCCTTATGGCCACCATGGGAGACCTCCCTCTGGTCACCCCGGTAAATATGAGCGCTCTGGCAGTGCTTCTACCGTAGATCTTGTAGAACTGGTCTGGCAGCAGCTCAAGGATGGCCTTGAGACTGTCGATTACGGTATAACCGTTTATGTGCACGTCGGTTCTGCCGCAGATAAGGCTGACTTCGATGTTGGAGATAAAATCGGAGAGCAAAACCGGTTCAGAATATTCACAGACGCAGCAGACCGCCCCCAGGCCTACCAGGTCTCCAAACATGCTCTCGTAAGCCCTGAGCACGTTACAGCCCCGGAGTTCGTCGATCTTCAGCAGGGCATCGATTATCTTGCTCACGATCAGGATGCCCGGGCTTCTCCGGCGGCCGCTTTCATAATCGCTTATGACGCTTGGAGATATTCCCAGGTAATTGGAGAGTTCCGTTTGGGTGATGCCGAAGTTTCTCCGCCACTTCCTGAGGGTTTCCCCGGGACTGGGCGACAATGTGATCTCACCTGCGATCTTCTCGGCAAGCAGACCCCTGATGTTGGAGATCTCTCCCTCAGGATGCATGTGTGGTCAGACATCTACTTAGGATATAAACTTAACGAAAAGATATTCGGCGTTCAACGTTCATATATTAGACATACAAAATAGATATGCGCCGACCGGGATTCGAACCCGGGTTGTAGGCTTGCTTCTGCTTCAGGCAATGGAAGGCCCAAGTCATAACCACTAGACCATCGGCGCTTGACCGCACCTCCATTTTACTAGGTGAACTTAACGTTTTCGATCAGAATGGCCGGACCCGTCTCCAGAGACCCGCATATCCTGGACACCCTGGCCGGCGGCATAAATTCGGGCCTGGGCCCAACTATTCCTTTCCGAAGATCAGATAGCTTGATATATATCCCCGGGCGGTTGATAGCTCCGAGACTGCGCCATGAATCTACTGATAACCGCGATCTGGCTGATGTTGCCTGCTTATCTGCCAAACAATTTTGCAGCCCTTCTGGGTGGAGGGACTCCCCTGGACTTCGGCAGGAATTTCAAGGACGGTCGGCGAGTATTCGGCAGCGGAAAGACCTTTCGGGGAACGATTGCCGGAATTACAATCGGATTTATGGTGGGCATAGGGCAAAATGCAGTGGCCCCCATGCTCGGGCTTCCAGGCTTTGGATCGGGCCTGCAGATGTTCCTGGTGCTGCTGGGACTCTCGGCTGGGGCTATGCTGGGGGACCTGGTGGCCAGCTTCCTGAAGCGCAGGCTGGGCATGGAGCGGGGCCAATCCCTCATCATGGTGGACCAGCTGGACTTCGTCATGGGATGCTGGATCCTGACCTTCCTCCTGGCTCCGGAATGGTTCTTCTCCAACTTCACGTCCCCGGTGGTGGTGGCGGTGCTGATAATAACTCCCGTGCTTCACCGGCTCTCCAACATCATCGGTTACAAGATCGGGGCCAAGAAGGAGCCCTGGTGATGGTTTAGGCACAACGCCTGTGAGTTGTTGATCTCCTGATACTCAGCCGCTTGGACCGCCTTCCCCTGGATGGGCAATCTGAGGACGGGGAA
>JAAEEW010000144.1 GCA_013415595.1 Methanosarcinales archaeon
ACAAGAAGCATGACATCGATGTGGTCATCGACAGGCTGGACCCTGCTCAGGATAGGTCCCGGCTGGTGGAAGCCGTCGAGAATGCTCTCCAGAAAGCGGAAGGCCTGGTCATCGTCCTTTCCGGTGAAGGCAAGGAGCAGCTCTATTCAGCAACAATGGCCTGTCCGGTCTGCGGCATGGCCTTCGAGGAGCTGCAGCCGAGGATGTTCTCCTTCAACAGCCCCTTTGGTGCCTGCGAGGTCTGCAACGGCCTGGGGATCAAGATGGAGTTCGATCCCGATCTGATCATTCCCGACCGGGATATGTGCATAGCGGACGGGGCGGTGGCCCTTTACCGAAACGCCGTGGACGGCTGGCGGGGACAGCACCTGGCCGCCGTGGCCAAGCACTTCGGATTCGACATCTTCACTCCCATCAGGGACCTCACCGCCGATCAGTACAAGGCATTGATGTACGGCTCCAGGGAGCACATCCAGTTCAGCATGAGCATGAAGAACGGAGACGCCTACTGGTCCCACAAAGGCCAGTGGGAGGGGCTGATCCCCCAGTCGGTGCGGCTCTACCAGCAGACCGAGTCCCAGTACCGGCGGGAGGAGCTGGAGCGGTTCATGAGGGTCCTTCCCTGCCCCGGCTGCCGGGGCTCCAGGCTCAAGGAAAAGGTGCTGGCGGTGAAGGTGGGGCACAGGTCCATCGCCGAGGTCACCGATCTCTCCGTTGGCCGGTCCATCGAGTTCTTCGAAGAGCTGGAGCTATCCGAGAAGGAGCAGGAGATCGCCCGCCAGGTCCGAAAGGAGATCCTGTCCCGACTGCGGTTCCTGGAACACGTGGGCCTGGGGTACCTGACCCTCTCTCGCAGCGCAGGCACCCTCTCCGGCGGAGAGGCCCAGCGCATCCGGCTGGCCACCCAGATCGGGTCCAACCTGATGGGCGTCCTCTACGTCCTGGACGAGCCGTCCATCGGGCTACACCAGCGGGACAACGACCGGCTGATCAAGACCCTGAAGACCCTCCGGGACCAGGGGAACACCCTGATCGTGGTGGAGCACGACGAGGACACCATTCGCAGCGCGGACCACGTCCTGGACGTGGGGCCGGGGGCCGGCATCTACGGCGGATGGGTGGTGGCCGAGGGCAGTCCGGAGGAGATCGAGGCCAACCCCGACTCCCTGACCGGCCAGTACCTGTCGGGGGCCAGGAAGATCGAGACCCCCAGAGCACGCAGGACCAGCCGCTCCTTCATCCGTATGCGGGGCTGCCGGGAGAACAACCTCAAGAACATCGACGTGGACATCCCCATGGGTGTGCTGACGGTGATCACCGGGGTCTCCGGGTCTGGCAAGTCCACCCTGGTCTACGAGACTCTCTACCAGGCGTTGATGAAAAAGATCTACGGGTCCGGGGTCACTCCCGGCCTGTACGACGAGCTGAGGTTCGATTCTGAGATAGACAAGGTGGTGGTGATCGACCAGAGCCCCATAGGCCGGACCCCCCGCTCCAATCCTGCCACCTACACCAAGGTCTTCGATCCCATCCGGCAGGCCTTTGCCGAGACCAGGGAGGCCAGGATCAGAGGGTACAAGGCCGGCCGGTTCTCCTTCAACCTGAAGGGCGGGCGCTGTGAGGCCTGCCAGGGAGACGGGCTGATCAAGATCGAGATGAACTTCCTGCCCGACGTCTACATCGAGTGCGAGGAGTGCAAGGGCTCCCGCTACAACCGTGAGACCCTGGAGGTGAAGTACAAGGACCGGTCCATTGCCGAGGTGCTGGACATGACGGTGGAAGAGGCCAGGGACCACTTCCGGAACGTGCCGGCCATCAGCGGCAAGCTGGAGACCCTGTCCCAGGTGGGGCTGGGCTACATCAAGCTGGGCCAGAGCTCCACCACCCTCTCCGGAGGGGAGGCCCAGCGGATCAAGCTCACCCGGGAGCTGTCCAAGCGGGCCACGGGAAAGACCATCTACCTGCTGGACGAGCCCACCACCGGCCTGCATTTCGACGATGTGAAGAAGCTGATCGGGGTTCTGAACGACCTGGTGGACAAGGGCAACACCGTGGTGGTGATCGAGCACAACCTGGACGTGATCAAGTCCGCCGACCACATCATCGACCTGGGGCCCGAGGGAGGCGACGACGGCGGCTGGGTCGTGGCCGCGGGAACGCCGGAGTCGGTGGCCAGGGTAAAGGAGAGCCACACCGGGCGGTTCCTCAGGCGGCGGCTCCTGGCAGATGAGGGGAGGAGGGCCAGGTCCGCCGTGAACGAAGTGGCGGAGGCGGAGGAGAGGGAAGCGGCGGGGGCGGCCAGGTGATTGGTGCGGCTCTCGCCGCCCGGTCCCGGGGGCCCTTCCATCGGCTTTCTCTCCGCCTCCCAATCACCTTCTTTGGGCCATCTGTTATCCCCTGATGAACCTCTGTTCAACCACCTGTTAACCTTCTGTGGATTCCCAGTCAATCTCCGGGCAATTCTCCGGTCGATCCCCGGTCAATCCCCAGTTAATTCACTGTTGATCCACTGAACCCCAGGCGCTGTACCCCAGGTCCGGCTTTATTCCGTCCATCGTCCATCCCATCCTTCGTCCGCCTGGGTCTCGATTCAAACATCCATCTTCAAACATCCCTGCCGCCGTACCGTCTGACGTG
>JAAEEW010000145.1 GCA_013415595.1 Methanosarcinales archaeon
ACCCGGTTCTCCAGTCCGGCCAGCCTCCTATGGACGGAGTTCAGAGGAAACGGAGATTTCCAGTACAGCCATTTTGAGAACCGCGCCGACTTCAGAAACACCATATTCAACGGCTCCGTGAACTTCTGGGGAAGCAGATTCGACAAGAGCGTGCTCTTCAGCGAGGCACTGTTCGCAAGAGAGGCCTATTTCAACGAAGTCCATCTCCTGCAGGAGGCCAACTTCGGCCTGGCCCGGTTTGAGAGAACTGCTCTATTCGAGTATGCTCAATTCGGGGGGTACTCGGACTTCCGGTGGGTTCAGTTCCTGGGCGATGCCGGCTTCAAAAAGGCCCATTTCATGGGGCCTGTGGACTTCCGGGACTCCCGGTTCAGGTCGGACGCCGACTTCAGAGGATGCCGATTCGACGTGGATTTCGACATCAGAGGGATCGAGTTCTCGAAGATGCTGGTGGAATGGAACGCCATAAGAGATCAACTGGTGTGCGAGGGCCGGGTCTATCTGGACCTGATAAGGAACTTCAAGAGCCAGGAGCGATTCGAGGACGCCAACGGCTGTTACTATCAATACCGTCAGCAAAGAATGGAGCAGAGAAGCTGGGAAGATATAAATAAATATTTAGATATATTGGGATGGTTGACCTGTGGCTTTGGGGTGAGACCGGATTACACCATCATCTCCATAGTCTCGATGATAGTGGTATTTGGTGGCCTGTACTGGAGGATGGATATTTTCAGGGATATTTCGCCTTCAATACAGAGCATCGATCACAAAGGCGATAGAACGAGGCTGATAGACGCCCTCTTCTTCAGCACCGTCCTCTTCTTCACCATGCCTCCGCCAATCATATGCATATCTCAACGGTCGCGGTACCTGATCCTGGTGGAAGATATCCTGGGCTGGCTGCTCATGACCCTGTTCATAGTCACCCTGGTCAACGTCATGATAAGCTAGAGGCCAGGCAATGGGAATACTAAACCCGGGTGGTGTTTGCAATTGTCAGAAGAGACCGCCGGCGAGGGCAATGGCATTCTGAGCGAGATCTGCCTGCAGTGCGGGGGCAGATGCTGCTGGAACGCCAATCCGCCCCTGACCGAACAGAGGATGGAAAGAATGAGTACGGAGGGTATGCCGGCCGGTGCCCTGGAGTTTGCCGGATACAGGAGATTGAAGGCCAGAGATGACGGATTTTGCGTGCTATTTTCAGAGGGCAGGTGCCTCCTGCACGCGGTCAAGCCGGAGATCTGCGTGGCCATTCCCTTCACCTTCGACGTCAAAGGTAACATGCTGGAGATATTCCTCCGAAAGGGGAGCATCTGTCCCATGGTTCCCCATCTGCTGGGAGACGGGGAGGCCTATCAGGCTCAATACGACCTGGCGGTCAGGAACCTTCTCGCCTTCATGCGAGACGTTCCCGAGGACGAGCTGAGGGAGATCCTGACCATCGAAGAGCCGGAGACGATAAAGGTGGGAGAGGTGCCTCTGGAGGGCGTCTTGCGCCCCCGGACGCCGGCCCCTGTCCCGGGGCACTGAAAGTCTGTCCGGTCGATCCCCGCGGATCTCCGCAGATCCCCCGGCCCCTTCAGATGGGCATATACCCGGCCCCCAGGGCCTCTCCGGGGAGGGATGCGGTCCGCAGCTCGAAGGTCCCGTCCTCCCGAAGCCTCAGATAGCCCGCCCGCACCCGGTCCCTGGCCGGGGCGGACCGGAGGGCCTGGACCATGGTCCCCATGTCCCTCACCGCCTGTCCTCCATAGTCCACTATCACATCCCCGACCTGCATTCCCGCGCTCTTTGCCGCTCCCCCCGGGGCCAGCTCGTAGATGTAGACTCCACCGTCCACCCCCAGGGCATCCATGCTCATGGTCAGCCGCTGGGCGGTGCGGGCGTACTGCCCGGCCCCGGGATCGGCGGCGGCGAACATCTCCCCATAGCGGGAGAAGGCGGCCAGGGACTCCGCAGTCCGTCCAAGCTGGCGAAGGGCGATGGCCTTTCCCACCACCTGGCTCCAGCCATCGGTGGGACGGACGACGAGCTGCTGGTCGATCTCCTGATACCTGGCCAGATCCTGCTCCAAGAGAGCCTGGCCCTCCTTCTCCAGGGCCGCCTTCTTGGCCATCAGCTCCCCATGGCGGGCCAGGTGCTCCTCCTGAAGAAGCCGGCGCTCCTCCCGGCCCATGAGGGCCCGGGGCTCCAGGTGGCAAAGCCCCTGCAGCTCGTGGTTTACATCGATATTGCCCACCGCCGCAGTATCAGTAGTATTATTAGTATTATAAGTGGTATTAATATTATTAGTATGGACGGCGACGGAGGAGCTGGCTTTGCCGTCCCCCCTCTTCGCCCTGCCAGGACGCCCAGAGCCTGCAGCCCGGCCAGGTGGGCCAGCAGGGAGCGGACCTTCAGGATCTCCCATTCCAGCTCCACCCGCCTGCCCCGGTGATCGATCCAGGCCTTCCCGCCATCGGCCGAGGAGGCCCTCTGCAGGGCCGCCAGGAGATTCTCCGAGGAGTCACGAACGCCGGAGAGGCATTGGAGGAAGCCCTGCAGCAGCCCCGGGTCCAACCCGGCCTCCAGGAGGGAAGAGGACAGGGCTCCGGCCTGGTCCAGGTGCAGGGGGGCGCCGTTGAAGCTCTGCCGGAGCTGGGATGCCCTCTGCTGCTGGATCAGCTCTCTGTAGCCGGCCAGAGCCATCTCCTGCAGGGCCGGGGCCACCCTCTCCCGAACCGCCTGCAACCTCTGTGCAAACTGGTCTGCGGCAAGGACCTGCTCCACGTAGCCCAGCCGGGCATCCATGCTGTGGATGATAGCCAGGACCTGGCCGGCGACCATGGCCCTGGCCTGATCCGCCCCCCTCCCCTCGGCCCGCCTGGAATCCCGGGTGACGGAGAACTCGATCAGGCCGAAGGCCAGGGCTGCCAGGAGCAGAAGGGCCCCCAGCGCCCTCTGGTACTGGGGCGGCACCTGGGCAAGCTCCCGCCCGGTCAGGTCGAAGTACAGAGTCAGAAGTCCCCCCAGGCCGGAGGCGGCGAAGAGCACGTTTGTCAGGGCCAGCAGAACATCCCGGCGAGAGGCCATGGAGATGACTGAGGAATCTTTCCGGTAAAGAGCTTTCGAGACTGGAGGAACGGCCGTCGGGAGAGAATAGTGGAACTGGATTGGGGATGAGGCGAATGAGGGGGATGAAAGAGGAAAAATCTAGACCAGCAGATCAATAATCAGAGGATCAGAAGCTGCGGATAAGTCCGATACAAACCTATTTACCGTGGGGATCGATAGTTGGTCGTGTCGGTTGGGAACTGAATAGTTTATATACTTTTAGCCACATATTAGCTACTCGGGAG
>JAAEEW010000146.1 GCA_013415595.1 Methanosarcinales archaeon
CGGCCGGATCCTTAACATCTTTGAGGACTATCTTGGGGGTGGTTTCATCTGTTGATAGAATCTCAATATTCCCGATCCCTTGGGCTCTGTCCGAAAGGCTCTGTTTTACTTTGACATCCTTTATGCGAAGAAGTTCTATTTCTTCATGCTTCTTGCCAATCCGCCCCGACGATATTTTGAGTCTCTCGTTAGTTAAGATATACCGAGTGCTGGAGGTAACACCTGTTGTTAAGCCGGACGGTTTGCCCTCCCATAAAATTCGCTCTTCGTCAAGATCTCCACCCACCACGGAGGCCGTACTTCCTCCAATCATCGCGCCGCAATTTTGACAGAATTTGCCTCCTTCAGAGTACTCGTTACCACAGTTACCGCAGAACGGCATAGTACAATTCCCTCCAATTAAATCACCTTAATAGGGCAAAAAGATAAAGTTATTGGCTTATGAGTGCTGATTTAATAAGACAGATTTCGATCGTAGCGATTGACCATTTTTTATGAGGTGGTAATCTTCTTCAGCAAGCTCTCCATTCCTTTGAACGTGGTTGACCCTCGCTCTATCCCATCAATTAGCCATAGCTTCGTAATCTATATTAATAAGAAGCGTCAATATAATGAAAAATAATAGGGGATGAGTAAGTGCCGAACAGCATATATAAATTCATTGAGCTGGTGGGGTCGTCTCCAACGAGCTGGGAGGATGCAGTCAAGACAGTGGTGGACACAGCTTCGAAGAATCTGCGTGATCTGAGGGTGGCAGAGGTAAAGGAGCTGGATGTAAGATTGGAGAACGGAAAGATAGCGGCCTACAGGGCGAAGGTCCGCATATCCTTCAAGTACGAACAAGAAGAATGAACAGAAAGGAGCGAGGGAGGTAGACCATAGACAAGAGGGTGTATGACGGAATAGCCCACCAATCCAAAGCGCCGTGCTGGTCTCCGGGGTCAATCTCCACCCCGGGGAGCAGTATTTTTGATTTTAGATTGTTCATTGCCGGTCTCTTTTTCATAAAGCTCCGCTGTTTCCCGCCATCCTCACCATTCTTAACTATTACTCATCTAATCCTCACTACCCCCCCACCGACCCGGGCCGTGGTCTCCCCGGGGTGGGGCGTCCCTGTCTGAAGGGATTTATACCAGAAGGCAAATCTCCCCCCATCCATGGCACACGTATTGATAAGTCCGCTCAACTGGGGTCTGGGCCACGCCTCCCGGGACATGCCCATAATCAGAGAGCTTCTGAGCCACGACCACCAGGTGACCATCGCCTCCAGCGGCAACGCCTTAGAGTCCCTGAAGAGGGAATTTTCGCAGTGCCATTTCCTGGTCTATAAGGACTATCCTGCCCCCTACAGCGCCGGCAGGTTCTTTCTGCCCAGGTTCAGCGCCTACATCCCCGTCCTGCTCCAGGCCCTGAGGGAGGAGCGTAGAAACCTGGATCTGATCCTGTCCCGGGAGCACTACGACCTGATCATCAGCGACAACCGCCTGGGGGTCTACACCCCGGAGGTCCCCTGCTACTTCATCACCCATCAGCTCCGGTTCAGCACCCCGGCCTTCATCTGGCCGGTGGAGGTGATGACCCTCTACGTCAACGGCTTCTTCCACAAGAAGTTCAACGGGGTCATCGTCCCCGACAACCTGCCGGGAGATAACGCCATCAGCGGCAAGCTATCCCGCTCCAGCTTCAAGGTCACCCAGGCCAGGACCTTCTACTCTGGAATCCTTTGCAGCACTCGCAAGATGGAGGTGGCGGAGGACCTGGACTATCTGATAATCATCTCCGGCCCCGAGCCCCAGCGCACCAAGCTGGAGGAGATCCTGCTTCCCCAGGTGCAGGACCTGCCGGGGGAGAAGGTGGTGCTCCTGGGAAGCCCGGGCAAGAACTTCGAAAAGCAGCTCGACAGCCAGACCACGGTCAAGTCTTACGTCTCCACGGAGGAGAAGGTGGAGCTGATGAACCGGGCCCGATTCATTATCTCTCGCTCCGGCTACACCACCATGATGGAGCTGGCGGAGATGGACAAGAAGCACGGGCTCTTCACTCCCACCCCCGGCCAGACCGAGCAGGAGTACCTCTCCCGGTTCTACCGTCGGCAGGGCTGGTTCCTCTCCCGCAGCCAGTACCGGATCGACCTGGCCCGTGACGTGGAGCTGGCCATGGACTACCACGGATTCCCGGCTATGCCCAAGACCGGGGAGAACGTCCGCCGCCTGTACCGGGACCTCCTGGCCCAGCACCTGGAGTAGCTCTGCCCTGCCGGGTGGAGGTCCCTCTGACGGCCTTTTTTCCGGACCGCAGCGGGCGGCCTGGTTGACGCCCAGGTCGACGTCCAGGTCGACGTCCTGGGGGCGGCCAGGCGGCTATCCTTCGATTGATATCAGTAATAATATTAGTAACTTAGGAATATTTATGGCCCGGCTAATTTTAAAATTATTATTCAATTGGATGATATAGGCCCATTTGAGCCTGGCCATTCAGGATCTCTCCGTCTGCTGATTGCCCCGGGCCAGGGAGGCCAGGATTCCCAGGGCACAGAGCACGGCAAAGATGGCAAAAGCCGTCCTGGTGGCCATCAGGAACTGGAAGTGGGACTGGGGGGTGATCTCCACCCGGCCGATGTAAAGGGCGAAGACCAGCATGGCCAGGCCCATGGACAGCATCTGGCCAAAGAGCCTCATGGTCCCCAGGGTGGCGGAGGCCACGCCGTAGAACTTCCGGGATACGGAGCTCATCACCGCGTTGGTGTTGGGGGAGGAGAACATCCCCAGGCCAAACCCCAGGACCATCAGGCTTCCCACCACGTAGGCCAGGGAGGTCTCCTCCCTCAGGACGGCGAAGGGCAGTATCCCCAGGAAGGTGAAGGCCATTCCCACTGTGGCCACTATCCTGGGGTCCTTGCGGTCGGAGAGCCGGCCGGCGAAGGGAGAGACGAGGGTCATCATGATGGGCTGGGCCACCAGAATCAGCCCGGCGGTGCGGGGGTCCAGGCCCTTGATGTACTGCAGGTACAGGCTCAGCAGAAAACCGGTGGCAAAGGTGGCGCTGTAGTTGATCAGCGCCGCCAGGTTGGAGAAGGCGAAGACCCGGTTGTCCAGGAACAGGTGCAGGTCCAGGACCGGGCTCTTCACCCTAATCTCGGCGTATAGAAAGACCATCAGGCCCAGGATGCCCAGCAGGGATAGGTAGATGCCTCTTCTCTCCGGCAGGATGGAGAGGCCGTAGATCATGGCCACCACCGCCAGGCCGAAGATCGCCGATCCGGGGAGGTCGAATTCCTCGCCCCTGGCGTCGGCCCACTCCCCCTCCAGCCGGAAGAGGGTCATGAACAGGGCCACCAGCCCCAGGGGGAGGGTGACCAGGAAGATGCTCCTCCAGCCCAGATGCTGGGTGAGCAGCCCTCCCAGGATGGGCCCGGAGGAGAGCCCCAGGTAGACCACGGCGATGTTCAGCCCCAGCACCCGACCCCGCTCCTTCGGGGAGAACACCGAGGTTAAGATGGCTATCCCCGTGCCAAAGATCATGGCGCTGCCGGTCCCCTGTGCCGCCCGGGCCAGGATCAGCATGGCCGGGGAGGTGGAGGCGGCGGCCACCAGGGTGGAGAGGGTGAAGAGGGCGATTCCGTATCCAAAGATGCGCTTTCTTCCGTGGATGTCGGCCAGCCGGCCGAAGGGCACCAGGAAGACGGCGGCGGAGAGCAGGAAGGCCATGGGAACCCAGCCCAGCGTGACCGCGTCCATGGAGAACTCGGCCCCGATGGAGGGGAGGGCAATGTTGATGGAAGAGCCCATGAATGGTGTGATAAAAGAGCTGATGGCGGCGATGATTATGGCGCAGCGCCGGTTGTAGTCCTCCCCCACCTTCCCGCAGATATTCATGCCTTCAACTGTGGAGGGCCTTCGACTTAAACCCTTTTCCACAAGCCCATCTCTGCCGGAAGCCAAAAAAAGGCTACCAGTAGTCCCGGATCCTGTCCAGCAGCTCTTCCCTGGCCTGCTCTGCCTCCATTCCCAGCAGCTGCAGGGGCAGGAGGCGGATCATGCGCTCCAGATAGGCGGCCTTCAGCTCCATCAGCCGGAGGGCCGTGGCCTGCTCTACCTGGCCGGCCATCCTCTCCGTCTCCTCGATGGACCCGGCCAGGGACTTCCTGAGGATCTCCCGGGCCACTGCCACCTCCTCCGGCTCCATCTCTCCCGGGCCGGACTGGCGGTAGACGGTCTGGCCCAGGCGGTGGAAGGACTCGATGAACTGCAGGAAGGCCGAGCTGTCCTGGCTGCAGGTCCCCCGGTGAGTCCGGGCGTAGCCGCACTCCTGGCACCTGTCGCCGTGCTGGACGCAGAAGGGGCAGGTCTCCGGCCGGACGGGGAGAAAGCCCATCTGGTAGAGGCTGAGGGCCCGGGCGAACTTCAGGGCCTCCTCCGGAGTGGAGACCCTCTCCTCCAGGGCCCGGGACAGCTTCAAAGCCTCCTGCAAGAACTCCAGGCAGCGCTGCAGCACCGCCCCGGCGGCCTGCTCCAGGCTGGCCGGGGATATCTCCCCTGCCGCCTCCTCCAGCCTCCTCTGGGAGCTTTTCAACCGGCCGGTCCCTCCTCTGCTGCTGATCAGGGGCCTTCTAGCACGAGCGCTCGTTGCGGGTGCGGGCGTCGTAGCTGCGGAACCTGTCGGCCGGCTTGTCCTGGAGGTAGACGAAATCGTACTTGGAGTCGCTCCTATGCTCCTGGTACTCCTCCCTGGCGTCCTCCTGACAGCTCTTGCAGGCGTGGATGGGAATGGAGATGCCAAAGGCCGAGCTCAGCCGGCCGTAGCCCCGGGAGGCCTGGGAGCCCACCATCATGTAGCCCAGACAGTCCGGACACATCCGGACAGTCTCCTCCTGGCTCTCGTTGATCATGTCTGTATCGTAGAAGACCCGCTTCTTGGTGCGGTAGAACTTGCCGTACTGCTCTTTGGCCTCCTCCACCATCTCGTCCCGCCTCTCCCAGAGGCTGAGCAAGTGGTTGACCGTCTCCTGGATGCTCCGTTTCATCTCCTGGCTCTGGACGAACCGGCCGGGGATGAAGTCCGGCTCGATGACCTGGGAGTAGTCCAGCCCGGCCATGGCCTGGATGATGCCGGTGTTGACGTAAGGAAGGGCGGTCTCGATGGCGTAGCCGCCCTCCAGGACGGCCAGGCTTGGCCCCAGCTTCTCGTTCAGCCGGGCGTAGCCCTGGGCGGAAAACCGCATGTTGGCCAGGGGATCGGTGTAGTGGTTGTCCTGGCCGGCGGAGTTTACCACCAGGTCGGGCTTGAACTCCTCCAGGACCGGCAGGACCAGGTTGTCCAGGACGTAGTGGATGCCCTCATCGGTTGTTCCCGGGGGCAGGGGCACGTTCAGGGTCCTGCCCAGAGCCTGGGGTCCGCCCATCTCGTTAACGAATCCCGATCCGGGGTACAGGGTCCGGCCGTCCTGGTGGAAGCTGATGAACAGGACGTCCGGGTCGTGCCAGAAGATGTCCTGGGTGCCGTCGCCGTGGTGGACGTCGGTGTCCACGATGGCGATTCGCCTGAGCCCGTACTTGCTCCTCAAGTACTCCACCATGATGGCCATGTTGTTGATGTTGCAAAATCCCCGGTTTCCGTGGACCACCCTCATGGAGTGGTGGCCGGGAGGCCGGACCAGGGCGAAGCCGTTCTTGATGTCTCCCTTCATCAGGGCGTCGGCCAGAACAAGGGTGCTGCCGGCGGCGATGAGGTGGGCCTCGGTCACCTGGGCCTGCACGTCCGGGACGCAGAAGTGCACCCGGGCCACGTCCCTGGCCTCGGCCAGCCGGGGCTTGTACTCGGTGACCTCCGGCAGGTCCATCAGCCCTTCCTCGAAGATCTGGTCCCGGGTGTAGAGCAGCCGCTCCTCCCTCTCCGGGTGGGTGGGGGAGATGGCCCAGTCGAAGGCCGGGAAGAATATGAGCCCTGTGGGGGGCTTCTTGCCGGCCTCAGGCTGGGTGGCTCCTGGAACATGAGCAGCCATCTCTAAGCACCTCCCCAGGAGGAGATGATTCCCGCCGGAATCTCCATCCTCACGTCCAGCAGCCGGCCGGTGGTGGACCAGCCCCGGACCATGTTGAACATCTCGCTGTGGGTGACCTGGGCCTCGGCGGCGTACTCGGCGATGCCCAGAGTCACAGCCCTCTCCAAAACCAGCTTTCTGGCCATATCCTCCGCCTCTTCCAGCCTCATGTTTTTGTTGTGAACGTCGCCGGTGGTTCCGTCCTCGGCCACGGCGTAGAATCCCCGTTCGGTGTCGATCCTCAGGTTGAGGGTCATGGTGGGCCGGGCCACCGCCGCTCCGATGGCGTTGGCCACCGGGGCGTGCTCCAGGACGATTCCCCTGGCCTTGAGCTTATCCGCCACCAGGGGCACCAGGGCCGGGGAGGCTCCGCCCACACCCACCACGTTCTGGGGCCTGATCTTCTCTTTTTGCAGGATCTCCCACACCCGGTAGGCCGGCTCCTGCTCCCATTCCTTGAACATCTCGTTGACCTCGGCCACGATCCTGTCCACCACGGCCTCCAGCACCATCCTGGCCACCTGGGTGGCGTTCATGCCCATCTGGGCGCCGAGCCGGTCCAGGGCTCCTTCAGCCTTTGCCCGGTCTCCGATCTGGCTGTAGCCCATCACCCTCAGGGCGTCGGTGGGGGTGGCCTTCGGGCCGTCCAGGCAGGCGGCAGGGCCGGCCCGTTCCGGTCCCACGGTCACTCCCTGTCCCTGCACCCGGATTACGCTATCCCCGCCGATGGCCACCGACTTGACGGCAAAGGCCCGGATGTGGGTGAGCATGGAGTCCACCCTGGCTCCCTTTGAGGAGAGCAGGGGCTTTCCGTCCAGGATCAGGGCCAGGTCGGTGGTGGTCCCGCCGATGTCCACCACCACCGAGGTCTGGCCCCGGGGGGTGAGGGCCATGACGCCCATGATGCTGGCCGCCGGCCCGGAGAAGATGGTCTCCACCGGCATGTCCAGGGACCTGTTCAGAGGCAGGGTCCCTCCGTCGGCCTTGAGGATGTAGACCGGAGCGGATATGCCCCTCTGGGCCAGGGCCTGGTTCATGTGCTCTGCGAACTCCCGGTAGCGGTCCCTGGTGGCCAGGGTGAGGAGGGTGGTGGCCGCCCTCCTGGGGAAGTTGAGCTTGCCGGAGACCTGGTGTCCCAGCTCCACCTGCAGCGATGGTGCTGCCTGGGCTATCAATTCCTTCACCTGAAGCTCCTGGTTGTGGTTTCTCTGGCAGAACTTGCCCACCACCGCCACCTTGCGGTAGCCAGCGGATGCCAGCTCCAGGGATGTTTGCCTGATCTGCTCCTCGCTGAGCTTCTGGATCTCCCGGCCCCGGTAGTCCACGGCCCCCTTCAGTATCCTGGGCTCTTTGGTGAGGCGGTAGTCCCGGGGGTTGGTCCCCGGGCCGGGGATGAGCACCAGGCCCACCGGCTCGGTCTTGCCTTCGGCAATGAGGTTGGTGATCAGGGTAGTGCTGAGCACCACCCGCTCGATCTCTCTGGCGTTCACGCCCTGGACCAGCTCGTCCAGGGCGCCGAGGAGACAGGTCAGAAGGTGGTCGTGGTCTGTGGGCACCTTGGCCGTCCGGACCACCAATTCATTCTGTATGAGAACTGCGTCGGTGGTAGTTCCCCCGACATCTATTCCAATCAGCATAATTTTATCGCCTTTATATGTCTTGCCACAGGCTACGGCATCGGGGTATATCGGCCTTTTGGTGAGGCCGGCCCCTCTGTGCTCGACCTTTGCTGCCGCCCTGTCATCGATTTCAGGCGGGATTTGAGCCTCACTCGAGCCCGGGAAAGCATGGACCAGGGGAGTTCCTCAATGGGTCATCTCCTTTTCGGCCGGGCTGTGGCCAGAGGGAAACGGATCAGGCTGGAGAAAGGTCTGGGAAGAGAAGAGGATGAAAGTGGGGAGGAAAATCGGGTCGTGTCGGTTGGGAACTGAATAGTTTATATACTTTTAGCCACATATTAGCTACTCGGGAGTAGCTATGCAGTTGGAATTAGACCTATCGGAATTCTGGTGTTGGAATGCAGATTGCCCAACCTA